>DAOMFN010000164.1:0-5335 GCA_035429785.1 Anaeromyxobacteraceae bacterium | reverse complement strand
GGCTCGACGCGGATGGCGCGCAGCGCGCCCAGGATGGCGTCGCGGGCGCTCACGGTCGCACCTCCGGCTTGCCCGCGACCTCGCGGTCGTAGAGGTCGGCGAAGCTCTCCCGCGGCGGCTCGGGGAGCTCCCGCCCCCGGGCCCACACCCCACCCGGACCCACCTTCGCGAGGCCCGGCGCGACGCGGAGCAGCCAGCGCGCCATCCGCCCGCCGGCCCGGTAGAGGGCGGGGCGGGCCAGGGCCCAGGCCGCGACCTTCATCCCGATCCGCTTCGAGAGCGGGAGCAGCTTCTCCTCGCCGGCCTCCTGGCGCAGCAGCAGGAGCTGGTGGTGGAGGTCCACCTTCACCGGGCAGACGTCGGAGCAGGAGCCGCAGAGGCTGGAGGCGAAGGGCAGGCTGGCGTGGGCGGCGAGGTCGCGGTGCGGCCCGAGCACCGAGCCGATGGGGCCGGGGATGAGGTAGCTGTAGCTGTAGCCGCCGCTCCGCCGGTAGACCGGGCAGGTGTTGAGGCAGGCGCCGCAGCGGATGCAGCAGAGCGCCTTCCGCCGGTGGGCCTCGGAGAGCATCGCGGTGCGCCCGTTGTCCACGATGACGACGTGGAGCTCCCCGCCGGGCAGGGGCGCGTGGAAGTGGGTGGTGTAGGAGGACACCGGCTGGCCGGTGGCGCTCCGCGCGAGCAGCCGGGTGAAGATCCCCAGGTCGGCGAGGCGGGGGATCACCTTCTCGATGCCCATCGAGGCAATGTGCACGGGCGGCAGGGTGGTGCCCATGTCGGCGTTGCCCTCGTTCGTCACCACGACGAAGCCGCCGGTCTCGGCGATGGCGAAGTTGACGCCGGTGAGGCCGGCCTGGGCGCCGAGGAACTTCTCGCGGAGGTGCTGGCGGGCCTTCTCGGTGAGGAGCGTGGGGTCGGAGAGCCCGGCCGGCGTGCCCAGCTTCTCGTGGAAGAGCTCGCCGATCTCCTCCTTCTTCCGGTGGATGGCGGGCATCACGATGTGCGACGGCGGCTCGTTCGCCAGCTGCACGATGCGCTCGCCGAGGTCGGTGTCCACCACCTCGATGCCGCGGGCCTCGAGGAAGGGGTTCAGGTGGCACTCCTCGGTGAGCATCGACTTCGACTTCACCATCCGGGTGACGCCGTGCCGCTCCAGGATGCCGTGGACGATGCGGTTGTGCTCCTCGCCGTCCCGGGCCCAGTGGACCTGGATGCCGTTCCTCCGGGCGTTCCGCTCGAACTCCTCCAGGTAGTCGGGGAGGCGCGAGAGGGTGTGCAGCTTGATGCCCTCGGCGGCCTCGCGCAGCCGCTCCCACTCCGGGACCGAGGCCGCGCCCCGGTCGCGCTTCACGCGCACGAACCAGAGCGCCTTGTCGTGCCAGTGCGCCCGCTCGTCGTCGAGCACGAAGAGCCGCGCCTTCTCCGGGTGGTGGTGGATCATCGGACGAGCCTCGCCGTCTCGAGCATCTCGGCGACGTGGACCACCGGCAGCCTCACGCCGTCGCGCCGGGCCAGCCCGTCGAGGTGCATGAGGCAGGACATGTCGTAGCCGGCGATGACCTCGGCGCCGGCGCGGACGTGATCGGCGATGCGGTCCCGCCCCATCATGCAGGAGACCGCCTCCTCGGTGACCGCGAAGGTCCCGCCGAAGCCGCAGCACTCGTCGGGGCGCTCGAGGTCGACGAGCTCGATGCCGCGGAGCTGCCCGATGAGCTGCCGGGTCTTGTCGAAGGGCGGGTCCATCCGCTCGCTCGAGCGCGACTCCCGCAGCTCGCGGATGCCGTGGCAGGAGCGGTGGAGCCCCACCTTGCGCGGGTAGTCCCCCTCCACCCGGGTGACCTTCGCCACGTCGACGAGGTACTCGGAGAGGTCGAAGGTGCGCTCGCCCAGGCGCCGGATCTCCGGCCGGTCGCCGAGGAGCTCGGGGTAGTGGCAGCGGACCATGGAGACGCAGCTCCCCGAGGGCGCGACCACCGCGTCGTAGCCCGAGAAGAGCCGCACGAAGCGCTCGGCGAGCGGCCGCGCCTCCTTCGAGCAGCCGGTGTTGAACATGGGCTGCCCGCAGCAGGTCTGCTCCCGCGGGTACTCGACCTCGAGGCCGAGCCCCCGGAGGATCCGGAGCGTGGCCAGCCCCACCCGGGGGAAGAACTGGTCCACGTAGCAGGGGATGAAGAGCCCGATCGTGGCCATGGCGCCTCAGGACTTCCGGGACGAGGCCCGGTCGGCGAGGTGGACGATGGAGCGGTAGGGGATCCCCGCGTGGAGCTGCAGTCCGATCTCGCAGGTGCGGCTGTTCGACACCCCCTCGGCGCAGCCCCGGACCCCCGCCGCCAGCTCGGAGAGGGCGGCGGCGTTCAGCTCGGGGAAGGAGAAGCCGCGGTCGCCGGCGAAGCCGCAGCAGCCCACCCGCGGCGGCACGACGACCTCGGCGGCGCAGGCGCGGGCCACCGCCTCGAGCTTGGGCCCCACCCCCATCTTCGTGGAGCTGCAGGTGACGTGGACCGCCACCTTGAGCGGGAGGCGCTCGAACTGCAGCTTGTGGAGGAGGTGGTCGTGGATGAACTCGGCCGGCTCGAGGAGCACGAGCGCCGGGTCCATCTTCTTCTGCATCCGCTGCAGGCAGGGGCTCGTGTCGCAGAGCACGGGGATGCGCCCGCCGTCGCTCGACCGGGAGAGGGCCCGCTCCAGCTCGGCGAGCTTCGCGTCGGCCACGTCGCGGAAGCCCTTGGAGTCGAAGGCCAGCCCGCAGCAGAGCGACTCCACCGCCTCGGGGACGATGACGTCGTAGTCGGCCTTCTCGAGGAGCGAGAGCGTGGCCTCGAACACCGACCGCCCGTCGTCGTCGCCGCGCGGCGCCCCCATCGTCCGGGCGATGCAGGACGGGAAGTAGACGACCTCCCTCCCCTTGCCGCGGAAGACGCTGCGGATGCCGTCCGGCCGGGCCGGGCGGGGCATGGCCTCGTTCCAGGCCGGGAGCCTCTCGCCGGTCGCGCCCCGGAGCCCGCGGGAGACCGCTCCCATGAGGCGCGTGCCGAGGACGGCGTGTGCCGCGTCGGCCATGCCGAGACCCCGCCGGGCCCAGGCCGCCGTGCCGGCGAAGTCGTCCGCCAGCTTCCGCGCCCGGGCGCGCGCCGGCTCCGACCATCCCGCGGCGCGGAGTTGCTTCACGAACTCGCCGGTGTCGATGGAGACCGGGCAGGCGGTGGCGCAGAGCCCGTCGGTGGCGCAGGTGGCCTCGCCCTCGTAGGCGAAGGCGTCCTGCAGCCGCTGCCTCCGCCCCGGGTCCTCGCCGGTGCGCGAGAGCCGGGCGATCTCCCGCTGGACGGTGATGCGCTGGCGCGGCGTGGAGGTGACGGTGCGGGACGGGCACTTCGGCTCGCAGAAGCCGCACTCGATGCACTTGTCGACGATCGGATCCACCTGGGGGAGCGGCTTCAGGTCCTTCAGGTAGGCCTTGGGGTCGTCGTTCAGGATCACGCCGGGGTTCAGGATGCCCTGCGGGTCGAAGAGCGCCTTCACCCGCCGCATGAGTCCGTGGGCCTTCGCGCCCCACTCCAGCTCGACGAAGGGGGCCATGTTGCGCCCGGTGCCGTGCTCGCCCTTCAGCGAGCCGTCGAACCGGCGCACCACGACGTCGCAGACCTCCTCCATGAGGGCCTGGTAGCGGTCCACCTCGGCCGGGATGGCGAAGTCCTGGGTGAAGGTGAAGTGCAGGTTCCCGTCGAGCGCGTGGCCGAAGATGATGCCCTCGGCGTAGCCGTGGCGGCGCATGGCGTCGTCGAGGAAGAGGGTGCCGGCGGCGAGGTGCTCGATGGGGAAGGCCACGTCCTCGATGACCACCGTCGTGCCGATCTTCCGCGCCCCGCCCACCGCGGGGAAGAGCCCCTTGCGCACGTCCCAGAGCTTCTCGAACTCGGCCTTCACGTCGGTGAACCGCACCGGGTGGAGCTTCCGCACCTCCTCCACGAGCCGGGTGGCCTCCCCGGCCTGACGGAGCAGCTCGTCGCGGGACGCGGCGCGGGTCTCGACGAGGAGCGCGCAGGCGGCCGGCCCCAGCTCGGCGAGGTGCGGGGGCATGCCCGGCTTCTCCTGGACGGAGCGGATCGAGGCCCGGTCCATGAGCTCCACCGCCGAGACCGGCCCCCCGCGGAGCCGCTGGGTGGCGATGGCGGCCTGCTCGATGTCCGGGAACAGCACGAGGGCGCTCGCCTTGTGCGGGTGCTCCGGCACCGTGCGCAGCGTCACCTCGGAGAGGAAGGCGAGCGTGCCCTCCGAGCCCACCATGAGGTGGAGGAGGATGTCCACCGGATCGGAGTGGTCGACGAAGGAGTTGAGCCCGTAGCCGGTCGTGTTCTTGATCCGGTACTTCTCCCGGATCCGGCGGCCGAGCGCCTCGTCCGCGGCGATCTCGTCCCGGATGGCCGCGAGCCCGTCGAGGAGCTTCCCGTGGGTGCGACGCAGCGACTCGCGCGAGGCCGGGTCGCCGGTGTCGACGACCGTGCCGTCGGCGAGCACGATGCGCGCGCGCTCCATCGTCTGGTAGCTGTTGAGCGCCGTGCCGCAGCACATGCCCGCGGCGTTGTTGGCGACGATGCCGCCGATCATGCAGGCGTTGATGGAGGCCGGGTCCGGGCCGATCTTGCGCCCGTAGGGGGCGAGGAAGGCGTTGGCCTCGGCGCCGATGACGCCCGGCTCGAGGACGATCCGCTCGCCGCCGTCCTGCACGCGCCAGTTCCGCCAGCCGCCCGCCAGCACCACGAGGACCGAGTCGGAGATGGCCTGGCCGGAGAGGCTGGTGCCGGCGGCGCGGAAGGTGAGGTGCACGCCCAGGCGCCCGGCGAGGGCGAGCAGGCGGGAGACCTCGTCCTGGGTCCGCGCCAGGACCACGATGCGGGGGACGAGCCGGTAGAAGCTGGCGTCGGTGCCGAAGGCCAGGGTCCGGTAGGGGTCGCAGGCCATCCGGTCCGCGGGAAGAAAGGCCGCGGCCTCGTCCCAGAACCGGCGATGCGCCCCGGGAAGCGTCAGGTGGTCGGCTCGGGAATCGCGTCCCATGGGCCCTGCCCTCCCCCTCCGTCGAACGACGCGGCGCATCGTAGCACCGGCTCCCGGTTTGTGGCACCGCCTCCCGGTTTGACCACCGGTTTGTGCGCTTGGTACAGGTGGCTCACGATGCCCGGCGCGACCCCCTGCCCCCGCTGCGGTCGGGAGAGCGACCCCGCCTTCGCCTTCTGCAGCCACTGCGGCCAGGCGCTGCGCGAGGACGCCGCGCGGGCCTGCGCACGCTGCGGGGCGGCGCTGCCCGCGGGGTTCCGCTTCTGCGGCCACTGCGGCCAGCCCG
>DAOMFN010000163.1:0-5350 GCA_035429785.1 Anaeromyxobacteraceae bacterium | reverse complement strand
ATCCCTTCGCCGTCGAGGACGGCGGGGACGGGCCGTGGCGCCTCGACTGGCGGCCGCTCGTCCGCGCCGCGGCGGAGGACCTCCTCGGCGGCGCCCCGGCGGGCGCGGTCTCGATGCGCTTCCACCGGGCACTCGCCGCGGCAGGGGCGGAGCTCCTCCGGTCGGCCGCCGGGAGGGAGGGACGGCTGCCCGTGGTGCTCGCCGGCGGCGTCTTCCAGAACGCCCGCCTGGCCGCGCTCCTCATCGACGAGATCCGCGGCGATTTCGATGTATACCTCCCCGGTCGGGTTCCCCCCGGGGACGGCGGGATCGCGCTGGGACAGGCGGTCGTGGCCTCCGCGGTCTCCGGAGCCTGACGGGAGAACGCAGCCATGTGCCTGGGAGTGCCCGGCAGGATCCTCTCCATCTCCGACGACGGGACGTCGGCGCAGGTGGACTTCTTCGGCGTCCAGAAGGAGCTCCGGCTCGACATCGTGGACGTGCCGGTCTCGGTGGGGGACTACGTCCTGAACCACGTGGGCTTCGCCATCCGGCGCATCCCGCCCGAGGAGGTCGGCGAGACCCTCGCCCTCTTCGACCAGATCCTCCGCGAGGCGGCGAAGGACGACCTCATGGCCGAGGACGTCCGCGCCGAGATGGCGGCCGGACGCCCCGCTCCGGGAGGCGACGAAGGCCGTGGATAGCCCGCGCGCCAGCGCCCCCGAGCAGGAGCTGAAGTTCCGCGACCCGGCCCGGGCCCGCGCCCTCGGCGAGGCCCTGGCCCGCGAGGTGGAGGCCCACGGCCGTCCGATCTCGGTCATGCACGTGTGCGGGAGCCACGAGCAGGCCATCGCCCGCTTCGGGCTGCGCGCCGCCTTCCCGCCGGCGCTCGACGTCATCATGGGGCCGGGGTGCCCGGTCTGCGTGACCGACACGCCCGAGGTGGACGAGGCGGTGGCGCTCGCCGCGCAGGGCGCCCGGGTGTGCACCTACGGCGACATGCTGCGCCTTCCCGGCACGGTTCGCTCCCTCGCGGACGCGCAGGCCGAGGGGGGCAAGGTCGAGGTGGTCTACAGCGTCACCCAGGCGGTGGACCTGGCCCGCAGCCACCCGCGGGAAGAGGTCGTCTTCTTCGCGAGCGGCTTCGAGACCACGGCGGTGGCCACCGCGGCGGTGCTGCTCTCCGGGGTGCCCGACAACCTCTCGGTCCTCTCCGCCCACAAGTACGTCCCGGCCGCGATGGACGTCGTCTCCGAGATGAAGGAGACGAGCATCGAGGGGTTCGTCGCCGCCGGCCACGCCGCCGCGATCACCGGCTGGGGCATCTTCGAGCCCTTCGCGGCGCGCCCCCGCACGCCGGTGGTGGTGGCCGGATTCGAGCCGCTCGACGTGCTCGCGGCGGTGCTGGAGCTCGTGCGCCTCGTGCGCGCGCGGCGCCCCGAGGTGGTGAACTGCTACCCGCGCTGCGTCTCGCGGGAGGGGAACCAGCCGGCGCTGGAGCGGCTCTGGAAGGTCTTCGAGGTGGTGGGGGGGAACTGGCGGGGCATCGCCCGGGTGCCGCGCGGCAACCTGGAGCTGCGGCCCGAGTGGCGCCACGTGAACGCGCGCCACCGCTTCCGCATCGACACCGCGGCGGTGGGCGGGGCGTCGCGCAACCTGCTCGCCGACCGCTGCATCTGCGGGCGCATCATGTCGGGCCTGGCGCGCCCGTCCGACTGCGGGCTCTTCGGGCGGGAGTGCCGCCCGGACTCGCCGGTGGGCGCCTGCATGGTCTCCTCCGAGGGCTCCTGCAAGATCTGGCACGTGTACGGCGGTCCCCCGGACCTCCGGGAGGTGGGGCGGTGAAGGGCGGCAAGGTCGCGCTGAAGCACGGCGCCGGGGGGCGCGCCATGCGCTCCCTCATCGAGGAGGTCTTCCTGGGGCTCGCCTCGCCGGTGGACGGCATCGGGCTCGAGGCGCTCGACGACGGCGCCGCCATCCGGGTGGGCGACCGCTGGCTCGTCGTCACCACCGACTCGCACGTCGTGCACCCCATCTTCTTCCCCGGCGGGGACATCGGCCGGCTGGCCGTGTCCGGGACCGTGAACGACCTCGCCATGATGGGGGCCACCGAGCCGCTCGCCCTCACCTGTGCCGTGATCCTGGAGGAGGGCTTCGCCGCCGACGACCTCGTCCGCATCCGGGACTCGATGCTCGCGGCCAGCCGCGAGGCCGGCGCTCCCATCGTCACCGGCGACACGAAGGTGATGGGGCACGGCGAGGTGGACGGCATCGTGCTGAACACCGCCGGCGTGGCCCTCTGCGACCGGGTGGTCCGCGACTCCGGCCTGCGCGTGGGCGACCGCATCCTCGTCACCGGCAGCGTGGGCGACCACGGCATGGCGGTGATGGTGAAGCGCCACGACCTGGGCATCCAGGGCGACCTCCGGAGCGACGTGGCGCCGCTCAACGGGCTCGTGCGCGCGGCGCTCGCCGCCGGGGGCGACGACGTGGTGGCGATGAAGGACCCCACCCGCGGCGGGCTCGCGTCGGTCCTGCACGAGATGGCCGGCAAGGCCGGCGTGGGCGTGCTGCTCGACGAGCCGTCGGTGCCGGTGAACCCGGAGGTGCGCGCCGCCGCCGACGTGCTCGGCATCGACCCGCTCGTCGTGGCGAACGAGGGCAAGGCGGTCATCGGCGTCCGCCCCGGCGCGGTGGACCGGGTGCTGGCGGCGCTGCACGCCCATCCGCTCGGGCGGCGCGCGGCGGTGGTGGGAACGGCCATCGCCGAGCGGCCGGGCCAGGTGATCCTCGACACCGGCCTGGGGCGCCGGCTGCTCGCCGAGCCGGACGGCGAGCCGCTGCCGCGGATCTGCTGAGGGCGCCGCCGTGCACGAGTACTCTCTCGTCCAGTCGCTGGTGGGGCGCGTGGAGGACCTGGTCCGGGAACGCCGCGCCACGGCCGTGCACCGGGTCGTGGTCTCGGTGGGGGAGCTCGCCGGGCTCGACCCGGAGCTCTTCCGGACCGCCTACGACACCTTCCGCGCCGGCACCCTCTGCGCCGGCGCGTCCATGGAGCTGCGCACCGTGCCGGCCCGCTGGGCCTGTCCCGGCTGCGGCCGGGAGATCCCGCGGGGCGCGATCCTCACCTGCCCGGCGTGCGACCTGCCCGCCCGGCTGTCGGCCGGGGCCGACGAGATCCTGCTCGAGACCGTCGAGATGGAGGTTCCCTGATGTGCACCACCTGTGGCTGCGGCGACACGAGCCTCGTGCCCGTGGACGTCCACGAGAAGATCCTGGCCGGGAACGACCGCGTCGCGGCCCACAACCGCGAGCACTTCGCCGCGGCCGGCGTGCTGGCGCTCAACCTCATGGGCTCCCCCGGCGCGGGCAAGACCGCGCTCCTCGAGGCCACCGCCCGGGCCGCCGGTGGACGCTGGCGGCTCGGCGCGGTGTCGGGCGACCTCGCCACCGACAACGACGCCCGCCGGCTCGAGAAGGCCGGCATCCCCTCGAAGGCCATCACCACCGGGCAGGGCTGCCACCTCGACGCCCAGCTCGTCCACGACGCGCTCCACGGCTTCGCCTGGAAGGACCTCGACGTCTTCTTCATCGAGAACGTGGGGAACCTCGTCTGCCCGGCGGTCTACGACCTGGGCCAGGCGGCGAACGTGGTGGCGCTGTCCGTGACCGAGGGGGAGGACAAGCCGCTCAAGTACCCGGTGATGTTCAAGGGCGCCGACCTCGTGCTCCTCACGAAGTGCGACCTCCTGCCCCACCTCGAGGTGGACGTGGCGCAGGTGATGGACGGGCTGCGCCGGGTCATGCCGCGCGCGGAGGTGATCCAGGTCTCGGCCCGCACCGGCGCCGGCATGGACGCCTGGGTGCGCTGGCTCGAGGCCCGCAAGGCGTCGCTGCCGCGCGCCACGGGCGCGGTGCACGTCCACTCCCACGCGCACCCCCACGTGCACGCGCACGCCCACGAGCACCGGCACGCCGACGGGACCGTCCACTCCCACGAGCACGGGCACGAGCACGCCCACGGGCACCTGCACGGCCCGGGAGCCGAGGAGGACCACCGGCACGGCGGCGCCGACCACGCCCACTCCACCGGGAGCGGGCACGACCACGGGCACTGAGGGACGACCGCCCTACCCCGCCGCCCGCGTCTCCCACCCCAGCGCCGCCCGCTCGGCCGAGAGCTCCTGCTCGGCGGCGGCGATGCGCTCGCGGGCCATGCCCATGAGCCGCACGACGTCGGCCCCGGTCATGCCCTTCGTCTCGATGGGCTCGAGCACGCGGACGAGGACCAGCGTGGGGCGGATCCAGGGGCTGCCCTTGGGCATGCCGTAGGCCGAGCCGGAGACGGCCACCGGGAGCACCGGCACCTGGGCCTCGATGGCGAGCCGGAACGCGCCCGGCTTGAAGGGGCCCATCCGGCCGTCGCGGCTGCGCGTGCCCTCCGGGAAGATCATGACCGGCATGCCGCGGTCGAGGTACCAGCGGGCCTTCGTGAGCGCCGCGCCCCCGCTCTCCCGGTCGCCCCGGTTCACCGGGATGTCGCCGGAGAGGCGGAAGTAGAGGCCGAA
This sequence comes from Anaeromyxobacteraceae bacterium, assembly GCA_035429785.1. Lineage (GTDB taxonomy): Bacteria > Myxococcota > Myxococcia > Myxococcales > Anaeromyxobacteraceae > CAIOAK01. The sequence continues at coordinate 803 of DAOMFN010000163.1, read as the reverse complement.
GAAGGGGAGCTTGAAGATCTCCTCCTTCGCGATCCACTTCATCTCCCGCTTCTGCCGGGACATCGCGAAGATGTCGAGGAACGACTGGTGGTTCGAGGTGCAGACGTAGGCGCCCTTCTCCGGCTGCTCCCCCTCGATGCGCACGTGCCAGAAGGGGAAGACGTAGGTGGGCGTGGACCCGAGCCGGCGCAGGAAGAGCCCGGCGACGCGGCGGGTGGGGTCGAAGGGGAGCGTCACGAGGACGAGCAGCACGAGCAGCGGGAACCCGAGGACGATGACCACGACCGAGACGACGTAGGAGATCGCGGCGAGGACGTTCACCACGGGGCCGGGAACGCGGGGCGGGCGCACGTCCGGCGTTCTACCATTTCCTGCTAGGCTCGGGCACCGTGCCCGAGCTTCCCGACGTGGAGGTCTACGTGGAGGCGCTGCGCGAGCGGCTCCACGGGCGTCCGCTCGAGGGGGTCCGGCTCGGCAACCCCTTCCTCCTGCGGACCGTGGAGCCGCCCCTCTCCGCCTTCGCGGGACGACGCGTCGCGTCGGTCGCCCGGCTGGGGAAGCGGGTGGTCATCGGGTTCGAGGGTGAACTGTTCCTGGTGATCCACCTCATGATCGCCGGCCGCCTCCACTGGAAGCCCGCGGGCGCGAAGCTGCCGGGGAAGGCCGGGTTGCTCGCCCTCGACTTCCCGGACGGCACCCTCACCCTCACCGAGGCCGGGTCGAAGCGGCGCGCCGCGCTCCACGCCGTGGCGGGGCGGGAGGCCCTCTCCGCGCTCGACCGCGGGGGCATCGAGCCGCTCCGG
>DAOMFN010000162.1:0-5362 GCA_035429785.1 Anaeromyxobacteraceae bacterium | reverse complement strand
GAATTTCTTCCGGGCCACGGTCACCCCTCGAGGACCTTCACACCGGGGAGCTCTCGCCCCTCGATGAATTCCAGGCTGGCGCCTCCGCCGGTGGAGACGTGCTTCATCCGGTCGACGAGCCCGGCCTCCTCCACGGCGGCGGCGCTGTCGCCCCCGCCGACGACGGTGACCGCCGGCGACTCCGCCATGGCCTTCGCCACGCCGAAGGTGCCCTCGGCCCACGGCTTCTGCTCGAAGAGCCCCATGGGGCCGTTCCAGAAGACCGTCTTCGCCGCGAGCACCCGCTGCCGGTAGCGGTCGAGCGTCTTCGGCCCGATGTCGAGACCCATGAGGCCGTCGGGGATGGCCTGCGCGTTCACGACCACGCGCTCGGCGGTCTCCTTGGGCTCGGAGGCGCAGACGTGATCCACCGGGAGCTCGAAGTCGACGCCCTTCGCCTTCGCCTTGTCGAGGATCTGCCGGGCCAGCTCGAGCTTGTCCTGCTCGACGCGGCTCTTGCCCACCGGCACGCCCTTCGCGGCCAGGAAGGTGTAGGCCATGGCCCCGCCGATGAGCACCGAGTCGGCCTTGCCGATGAGGTTCTCGAGGACCTTGATCTTGTCGGAGACCTTGGCGCCGCCCAGGATGGCGACGAACGGCCGCTCGGGCTTCGCGAGCACCCGCCCGAGGTACTCGACCTCCTTCTGGATGAGGAAGCCGCCGGCCTTCTCCTTGACGAACCGGGCCATCCCCGCCGTCGAGGCGTGGGCGCGGTGGGCGGTGCCGAAGGCGTCGTTCACCCAGACGTCGGCGAGCGAGGCGAGCTCGCGGCAGAAGGCCTCGTCGTTCCCCTCCTCGCCCTTGTGGAAGCGGAGGTTCTCGAGGAGGAGCACCTTGCCCGCGGGGAGGTCGGCGACCGCCTTGCGCACGCCGTCGCCCACGCAGTCGTCGGCCAGGATGACGTCGTCGCCGAGGAGCTCGGAGAGGCGCTCGGCCGCCGGCTCGAGCGTGAACTTCGCCTTGTCCGAGGCATCGCCCTTGGGCCGGCCGAGGTGCGAGGCCAGGATGACCTTGGCCCCCTTCCCGATGGCGTACCGGATGGTGGGGAGCGCGGCCCGGATCCGCGCGTCGTCGGTGACGCGCCCGTTCCCGTCGAGGGGAACGTTGAAGTCGACGCGGATGAACACCCGCTTGCCGGCGAGGTCGAGCTGGTCGATGGTCCGGATCTGGGCCGCCATGGTCGCTCCCGGACGGGCTACTTCGTCAGGTACTTCGCCACGTCCACCATCCGGTTCGAGAACCCCATCTCGTTGTCGTACCAGGCGAAGACCTTCACGAAGTTGCCGTCGATGACCGCCGTGTTCGTGGCGTCGAAGATCGAGGAGTGCGGGTTGCCGTTGTAGTCGATGGAGACGGTGGGAGCCTCGGAGTACTCGAGCACGCCCTTCAGCGGCCCCTCGGCGGCGGCCTTGAAGGCGGCGTTGATGGCCTCGACGGTGGCCGGCTTGTCGAGCTCGACGGTGAGGTCGACGAGCGAGACGTTGGGCGTGGGGACGCGGACGGCCGTGCCGTTCAGCTTGCCCTTCAGCTCCGGGATGACCTCGGCCACCGCCTTGGCGGCGCCGGTGGTGGACGGGATCATCGACAGCGCGGCCGCGCGGGCGCGGCGCAGGTCCTTGTGCGGCAGGTCGAGCAGGTTCTGGTCGTTCGTGTAGCTGTGGACCGTGGTCATGAGGCCGCGGCGGATGCCGAAGTTCTCGAGCAGGACCTTGGCCACCGGGGTGAGGCAGTTCGTGGTGCAGGAGGCGTTCGAGATGATGAGGTGCTTCGACCGGTCGAGCTTCTGGTGGTTGATGCCGTAGGCGACGGTGATGTCGGGGTTCGTCGCCGGGGCCGAGATGAGCACGCGCTTGCCCCCGGCCTTCAGGTGCCCCTCGGCCTTCTCGCGGGCGGTGAAGAGGCCGGTGCACTCGAGGACGAGGTCGATGCCGTTCGCGGCGTGGGGGAGCTCGGCGGGGCTCTTCACCGCCGTGACCTGGATCTCCTTGCCGTTCACGACGATGCCCTTCTCGGTGGCCTTCACCTCGTACGGGAAGACGCCGTGGACCGAGTCGTACTTGAGGAGGTGGGCGAGGGTCTTCGTGTCGGTGAGGTCGTTGATGGAGACGAAGTCGAGGTCCTTCTCTCCCCGCTCGATGGCCGCGCGCAGGACGCAGCGACCGATGCGACCGAAACCGTTGATTGCGATGCGGGCCATGGCAGGACGCTCCCTCTCCCGGTCTCGCCGGGGGGTCGTGAAATGGGGGTCGCAAAGCTACTCGCCGGACCCCGGGGTGTCAAACGAAAACCCGGGTGATTTCGCCCGAAAAACGAAGAACGGCGCCGGGTTTCCCCGGCGCCGCGGCGCGACCTCCGAGCGGGAGCGCGCTGCTAGAGGGCCACCGCCTGCGAGGGCTTCTCGTCGTCGGGACGAACCTCGCCCTGGGCGCGCAGGTCGCGGGTCACGAGGTCGATGAGCTCGGTGGAGAGTCCCAGGATCTGGTTGGCGTTGTAGCCGCTGGCCCGGAGCTCCTTGAAGAGCGACTTGGCCAGGATCTTGGTTCCCTTGGTGTCGAGCATCGGAGCGAGCATCGTTTCCTCTCGGGCCATCCGGCCCCGTCAGCGTACGGAGCGTTGGATAGCAACCCCCAGGCCAGATTCCGAGAAAACGACGAGTTACCGTGATTTCAATGGATTGCATGACCCTGGACGGGCTCTGGACGCGGTCGGGTGCGTAGCGAGGTTCGCGGCACCCCACCCCGGACGGGGTCCTGCGCGAAGCGGGGTTCGCAGCGGCGGGCATCGCGGGCCGATTAGTTAGAGCCCCCCGTGCGCTACCGAGTCCCCGGAATCCACGCCTGGCTCGACGAGCCGCCCGACGCCGTCACCCGGCGGGTGGCGGAGAAGCTCGGGCTCCGTCCCGACGACCTCCCCGAGGTCGACGTGGTGCGGCGCTCCCTGGACGCGCGACGCAAGGGGCACCCGCGCTGGGTCATCGACGCCGAGGTCGAGGTCCCCGGCGGCCTTCGGTCCCTCCCTCCGGGCGTCGAGCCGGTGCCGGAACCCTCCCCTCCGGCGGCTCCGGTCCGCCCGCCGGACCGTCCACCGGTCATCCTGGGCGCCGGCCCGGCCGGGCTCTTCTGCGCCTGGGGCCTCCTGCAGCGCGGGGTGCGCTCCATCGTGGTGGACCGGGGCCGGCCGGTGGGCCCGCGGCGGCGGGACGTGGCGAGGCTCATGCGCGAGGGAGTCCTCGACCCCGACTCGAACATGAACTTCGGCGAGGGGGGCGCGGGGGCGTACACCGACGGCAAGCTCTCCACGCGCATCCGCCATCCCGCCGTGCGCACCGTGGTGGAGCTCTTCGCCCGGTTCGGGAAGATCGAGCGCATCAAGGTGCAGGGGAAGCCCCACGTCGGCTCCGACGTGCTCCCCGCGGCGGTGTCGGCGATGCGGGAGGAGCTCGAGCGGGGCGGCTGCCAGTTCCTCTGGGAGGCCCGCGCCACCGACGTGGAGGTGTCGGGGGGCCGGGTGCGCGCGCTCGTGCTCGCCGACGGGCGCAGCGTGCCCTGCGACCGGCTCGTGCTGGCGCCGGGCAACAGCGCCCGGGAGCTCTACGCGCTCTTCGCCGCCCGGGGATGGCCCATCGAGGCGAAGCCGTTCGCCGTGGGCTTCCGCGTCGAGCACCCCCAGGGGCTCATCGACCGCATCCAGTATGGCCGCGCCGCCGGGACCGAGGGGCTTCCCGCCGCCGATTACCGGCTCGCGGAGAACCCGACCGTGGGGGGCAGGCCGCGCGGCGTGTTCTCCTTCTGCATGTGCCCGGGCGGCGTCGTCGTGCCCACCCCCACCGAGCCCGGGCTCCAGGTGACGAACGGGATGTCGAACTCCGGCCGGTCCTCGCCGCTCGCCAACGCCGGGCTCGTCGTCGCCGTCTCGCCCGACGACTTCGCCGCCGAGGGCTTCACCGGGCCGCTCGCCGGCATCGAGTGGCAGCGGAAGTGGGAGCGGGCGGCGTTCGAGCTCGCCGGAGGCGGCTACCGCGCACCCGCGCAGCAACTCACCGCCTGGCTCGCGGGCAAGCCGGGACCGCCTCCCGGGAAGAGCTCCTACCGGCCCGGCCTCGCCCACGCCAGCCTCGACCGGCTCTACCCGCCCCAGGTCCACGAGGCCCTGCGCGCCGCCGTGCGCGGGTTCGACCAGCGCATGCGCGGGTTCGCCTCCCCGGACGCCCTCCTCATCGGCATCGAGAGCCGCACGAGCGCGCCCTGCCGCATCCCGCGCGGGGACGACTTCCAGGTACCGGGGATCACCGGGCTCTACCCGGCCGGCGAGGGGGCCGGGCACGCCGGCGGCATCGTGTCGTCCGCGGTGGACGGGCTCAAGGCCGCGGACGCCATCTGCGCCGAGCTGGGCGGGTAGCCTTCCCGCGGGGCCGCCTCCCTCGCGTGCAGCCCGCGCCGGGGCGCGACGGCGACGCTACGTGCCGGCCCGCCCGTAGGCGTCCTCGAGCCGGACCACGTCCTGCACCTCCGGGGTCGAGACCTCGAGGATGTCGCAGTCGGTGATGGCCACCATCCGGTGCTTCGTGAACGGCTTCACGTGGTAGCTCTCGCCGGGGCGCATCACGTGCTCGCGCAGCCCGTCCCCCTCGTCGAGCACGAGCTGCAGCTCGCCGCTCCAGAGGTGGATCGTCTCGTCCTTCTTCTCGTGGTACTGCAGCGAGAGCTTGTGGCCGGCCTTCACGTGGAGGAGCTTGCCCACGTACCGGTCGGTCTGGGCCCACCAGAGCTCGTGCCCCCAGGGCTTCTCCACCCGCTTCGGCTGGTCGAACTTCTTCATGACGGAGCCCTCCTCCTTCTCGTTCAGCCGGCGGGGGTGACGAACCCCTTCGCGGCGCCGGACCGCTCCAGGTCCTTCAGTGCGCGATCGGCGGCCTCGCGGGTCTCGTAGGAGCCGATGCGGACCCGGTACCAGCGCCCCTTGCCCGGCACGTCGGCCGCCGTCACCCGGGCTCCACGCGCGGCGAGCCGCGCCGCGACGCGGTCGGCGTCGAAGCGATCCTGCGTGGAATGGACCTGGATCGTCCAGGCGCCCTTCCCGGGCGGCTTCGCCGCCGGTGCACCCTTCGCCCCTGCGGTCGCGGGCTTCGCCGGTGCCGCCGGCGCCTTCGCCGCCGGTTCCGGGACGGGGGGGGGCGCCCTTGCAGGCCCGGCAGCCGCCTTGGCCGGAGCGGGCGCCGGCTTCGATCCACCCTCGGGCGCGACGGCGACCTCCGTCGGACCGGTCGGACCGGTCGGACCGGTGGGTGCGGCGGTCGTCGCAGCTGCGGGGGCGGCCGGAGCCG
>DAOMFN010000161.1:0-5365 GCA_035429785.1 Anaeromyxobacteraceae bacterium | reverse complement strand
GTGCAGGCGCCCGAGCGGGCCCGCGCCGCCCGCTTCGACTACATCTCCTTCAAGCCGTTCCTGACCCGCGCCGAGCGCAACAACGCCGAGATCGTCGGGCTGACGCAGGAGGAGCAGAAGCTCGACCCGGTCATGGCCGACATCCGCCGGACAAGGGGGATCCGCGGGCGGGGCGGGGAGCCCCGGGGAAGGCCCGGACGGGAGGGAGGGAGCGGGAGGAGGCGCCGCGGCCGGATCAGCGGCGGCGACGCCGGGCGTGGCGATCGGCGACCGCCTCGGCCTTGGCGATGCGGGAGCGCTGCTTCACCGCGAGCACGTAGAAGCGCTCGCGGAGCGCCGCGGCCTCGGGATCGGGCAGGTCCCCGTGCCGTCCGCGCTGCGCCTCGCGCCGGTCCACGGCGCGGAAGAGGCTGACCGCGGCGGCCACCGAGACGTTGAGCGACTGGGAGAACCCGCGCATGGGGATGGCGTAGCGGGCGTCGGCGAGCGCGAGCGCGTCGTCGGAGACCCCGCGGCTCTCGTTGCCGAAGACGAGCGCCACCGGCCCCGCGAAGTCGAGGGCGTCGAGCCCCACCGTCCCCTCCCCCAGCCAGGTGACGTAGACCGCGTAGCCGCGGGCCTTGAGCGCGCCGAGGCACTCGCGGGTGGAGGACCAGCGGGTCACGTCGAGCCACTTGTCGGCGTTCTGGGAGATCTTCTTGTTGCGGTCCCAGCCCTTCATGGGACCCTCGACGACGTGGACCTCCTGCACGCCGAAGGCGTCGCAGGTGCGGAGCACGGCGTTCACGTTCTGCGGATCGCAGAACGCCTCCATCACCACCACCAGGCTGCGGGTGCGGCGGGCCACCACCTCGTCGATGCGCGCCTTGCGCTCCGGGAGGAGGAACTCGCTCACCGGGCCGCCTTCCTCCGGGGCTTGCCCACCTTCTTGTGGGACACCCGCTCCTCGCCCGGCTCCTCCCCGCGCAGCGCGCGGGCCACCGCGTCGAGCAGCGGGTCGAGCCCCTCGCCGGTGACCGCCGAGATGGGGAGGATGACGGGCTTCCTCTTGCGGCGGGAGAAGCTCTTCTTCAGCTCGGCGAGCCGGTCCCTGGCCTCGGGCACGTCCATCTTGGTCACCGCGATGACCTGGGGCTTCCTCGCCAGCTCCGGCGAGTACAGGGCGAGCTCGCGGTCGATGGCGTCGAGGTCGGCGCGCGGCCCGCGCCCCTCGCCGGGCGCCACCGGGTCGACGAGGTGCACGAGCACCTTGCAGCGCTCGAGGTGGCGCAGGAACTGGTGCCCGAGCCCGGCGCCGGCGTGCGCGCCCTCGATGAGGCCCGGCACGTCGGCGACGACGAAGCTCTTCCCGCGCCAGCCCACCACGCCGAGGTTGGGCGTCAGCGTCGTGAACGGGTAGTCGGCGATCTTGGGGCGCGCCCGGGAGATGCGGGAGATGAGGGTGGACTTGCCGGCGTTGGGGTAGCCCACGATGCCGACGTCGGCGAGCAGCTTGAGCTCGAGCTGGAGCTCCCGCTCCTCCCCCTTCGTCCCGGGCTGCGCGAAGCGCGGCGCCTGGTTGGTGGAGGTGGCGAAGTTCATGTTGCCGAGCCCGCCGCGGCCGCCCTTCGCGACCACGAAGCGCGGGCAGGCCTCGCCGAGGTCGGCGAGCACCTCGCCGGTGACGGAGTCCTTCACGAGGGTGCCGGGCGGGACCCGGAGCTCGAGGTTGGGCTGGGAGAGGCCATTCTGGTCGTTGCCGCGGCCGTGCTCGCCGTTCTTGGCCTTGTGCTCGCGGACGTAGCGGTAGTCGAGGAGCGTGGCGAGCTGCGGGTCGACCACGAGGACGACGTCGCCGCCCGAGCCCCCGTCGCCGCCGGCCGGCCCGCCGCGGGGGATGAACTTCTCCCGCCGCCAGGCGACCGCGCCGTCGCCGCCGTCCCCGGCCTTCACCTTGATCCGGACCTCGTCGACGAACTTCACGTGACCTCCAGACGACGAACGCCGCGGGCCCGTGGGCTCCGCGGCGCTCGGAACTCCGGACCGGGCCCGGTGGTCAGGCCTTCGGCACCACGGTGACGACCCGGCGGTCGCCGCGGGTCTTCTGGTACTTCACCGTGCCGTCGATCTTGGCGAAGAGCGTGTAGTCCTTGCCCATCCCGACGTTCTGTCCGGGGTGGAAGAGCGTGCCGACCTGGCGGACCAGGATGTTGCCGGCGACGACGCTCTCGCTGCCGTAAACCTTCACGCCCCGGCGCTGCCCCTGCGAGTCGCGGCCGTTGCGGCTGGAGCCCTGTCCCTTTTTGTGAGCCATTGCGTGCTTCCTTTCCTTCGAGCCCTGCGGACCCTGCCGGGCTTCCTAGCCGCGGACCTCGGTGATGACGACCTCGGTGTACGGCTGCCGGTGGCCGCGCTTCTTGGTCCAGCCTTCCTTCTTCTTGCGGAAGTGGACCACCTTGGCGTGACGCCCCTGGGCGACGATCTCGCCCTGGACGGCCGCGCCCGCCACGGTGGGCTTGCCCACCTTGGCCTCGCCCTCGCCGCCCACGAGGAGCGCGTCGAAGGACAGCTTCTTGCCCACGTCGCCCTCGAGCAGCTCCACGCGGAGCTTGTCGCCCTTGGAAACGCGATACTGCTTGCCGCCGGTCTGGATCACCGCGTACATCGAGCCGCTCCTTCTCGAAAAAAGCCTCGGAATGCTCTCGGGTTGCACCCCGGCGCGCAGACGCGCAGCGGGACCTGAGTCTCCGGAAGGGCGGTTCTATACGATCGCCTCCCCCATCCTGTCAAGGAAACCCGGAGGTTACCCGTCCGCGGGCTGCCCGAACGGCCGGAGAACGAGTACGGTGTCGCCCGGGTCGCGGAGGGTTCGTGGAGCAGGGAGTCATCGAGGTCGAGCCGGGCATCCGGATCTCCTGGCGGATGGAGGGGACGGGGGAGCCCACCGTTCTCGTTCCGAACGGGTGCTGGGTGGCGGGACCGCTGGCGCCGCTCGCCGCGACCCACCGCATCGTCTCCTACGATCTTCGCGGCCGCGGGCTCTCCTCGCCGGTGGACGACCCGGAACGGCTCGGCGTGTCGTTCGACGTCGCCGACCTGGAGGTGGTGCGGCGCCACCTGGGGCTCGCGCGCCCCTTCGTGCTGGGCCACTCCTACGCCTCGGCGGTGGCGCTGCTCCACGCCCTCGACCACCCGCGGGCGGTGGGCGGCCTCGTCCTCGTGGGCGCCTTCGCGCCGCGGCGCGTTCCCTGGCACGACACCGAGCTGCCGACGGTGGGCGAGATGATCCGCCCTCCCGGCTCGACGCGGCTCGGCGCGCTGCGCGCCGGGAAGGTCCACCGCACGGACCCCCGCGCCTACGCCCGGGAGTGGATGCGCCACTACCTCCTGCCGCAGCAGGTGGCCCGCAAGGAGAACGTGGACCTCGTTCCGCTCGGCGCCTGCGACCTGCCGAACGAGTTCCCGGAGCGCTGGATCCCGGGCTGGCTCGAGCGGATCTACCCGTCGCTGGGCGACTGGGACTGGCGGCCGCGCCTGCCCGCGCTCGACGTCCCGGTGCTCCTCGTCTGGGGCGAGACCGACCGCGGTCCGGCGGAGGTCGAGCAGGAGTGGCTCTCGGGCCTGTCGCGCGGCGAGGTGGTCGTCGTCCCGGGAGCCGGGCACTGGCCCTTCTGCGAGAACCCGGACGCGTTCTTCCCGGCGGTGGAGCGGTTCCTCTCGCGCTAGGCGGTGCGCGGAGCCCCGGCGCCCCCGCTCCCGTCCGGCTCCACGTCGTGGAAGCGGCGGTAGTCGATGGCGCGGCGCCCGTCGTCCGTGGGGACGAGCACGTCGGCGAACCGGAATCCCCAGAGGATCTGGTCGGGGGTCCAGGCGTGGCGCGCGTGCACCGACTGGGAGAGCGTCTCGTCGAGGCCGGTCATCGAGGCGACGAGGTCCACGTCCTTCTCGCGCAGGCTCTCCGCGGTCTCGCCGTGGAGGGGGCTGTCCGCGGTGATGGGGTGGACGACGAGCCACGTGAAGGCGAAGAAGGCCGACTGGCTGCGCCGGAGCTTGAGGTCGTGGATGCGGCGCACGACCTCTCCCTCCGGCGTGCGCTCGTTGCGGAGCAGCACGAGGTGGGCCTGGGCCTCGGCGATCTGGTTGCCCCGCTCGTTGGCGAGCCGCACGAGGAGCGAGGGCACGCCGTCGAAGCGGGTGACGACCGCGCTCCGGCTGAAGATCACCCGCGCCGTGGGGCGGGAGAACTTCGCGAAGACGAGGCCGGTGACGAGCGCCAGGCCGAGGAGCCCCACGAGCGCCTCCACCGTGACGAGCACGTTCGCCGCCGTGCCCCGGGGCGCCATCTTCCCGTAGCCGATGGTCGCCATGGTCTGCACGCTGAAGAAGAAGGCGTCGGAGAAGCTGCCGGGGCGCGCCGCCTCGATGCCGTCGCCGATGGCGAGGTAGCCCAGGGCGAAGAGGAGGTTCGCCCCCAGGTAGGCGACGAGCACGAGCGCGAAGAAGGCGCGCCAGGGCGCTGCGAGCAGCGAGTGGTAGACGTCGTGGAGCGGCGACTGGCGGAGCCCGATGGACAGGATCTCCCGCCCGGAGCCGGGGAGGCGGGAGACGCGGGGTCGGCGGGAGCCGTCGAAGGGCACGGGCCCGATCTAGCCGGAGAGCGCGGCGATGGCCGGCCCGTAGGGAGCCCGCAGCACGCCCCGCTCGGTGACGATGGCGGTGACGAGCGCGGCCGGCGTCACGTCGAAGGCCGGGTAGCGGGCGGGCACGCCCTCCGGCGCCACGCGCCGTCCGAAGATGCGCACCACCTCGTCCGAGTCCCGCTCCTCGATGGGGATGCCCGCCCCGGTGGGGAGCGACGGGTCGAAGGTGCTCCAGGGAGCGGCCACGTAGAAGGGGATGGCGTGGTGGCGCGCCAGGACCGCCACCCCGTAGGTGCCGATCTTGTTGGCGACGTCGCCGTTCGCGGCGATGCGGTCGGCCCCCACCACCACGCAGGAGATCTCGCCGCGAGACATGAGCCAGCCGGCCATGCCGTCGGTGAGGACGGTCACGGGGATGCCGTCGCGCTGCAGCTCCCACGCGGTGAGGCGGGCGCCCTGGAAGAAGGGGCGGGTCTCGTCGGCGAGCACGTGCTCGAGCCGCCCGGCCTCGCGGGCCGCCCGGACGATGCCGAGGGCGGTGCCGTACCCGGCGGTGGCGAGCGCGCCGGCGTTGCAATGGGTGAGCACGCGCGCCTCGGGCGGGAGCAGAGGGGCGCCGAGCGCGCCGATGCGCCGGCAGGAGGCCTCGTCCTCGTCGCGGATGGCGTGGGCCTCGGCGAGGATCGCCGCGGCCGGGGCGCCGAGGAGGCGCGACATCCTTCGCACCGCCCATTCCAGGTTCACCG
>DAOMFN010000160.1:0-5366 GCA_035429785.1 Anaeromyxobacteraceae bacterium | reverse complement strand
CCCGAGGGGCCCCGCCACGCGGTGCGCCCCCTCTTTGTTTTCACGGGGGGTGGATGGCGGCCGGGCGAGGCGGATGGGGGGAGCGGGCGCCGCCTCCGGGAGGTTCAGAGGGGAAGGCGCCCCTTGCCCTTTTCGGGGCGTGCGGTGAAGGTATCCGCGCCTCCCGCCACGAAACCGTCGGAAGGCGAGGTGCGGATGGCCGGCTGCGAGGAATTCCAGGTCGACATCGAGAAGCGGCTCCACGGTGCGCTCGGCGAGGCCGGGCGGGCGCCGCTCGAGGAGCACCTCGCCGGGTGCGAGCGCTGCCGGGCCTACGAGGCTGCGGCGCGCGGAGCGGAGGCGACCATGGGAGCGGAGGCGCGGGAGGCCGCGACGCAGGTGGACTGGGACCGGGTGGAGCGTGGCATCCGGGGCGGGGTGGCCGCGTCGGTGCGGATGCTCGCCGCCGCGGTGCTGGTCGCGGCCTGGATGGCCGGGATGGTCTGGCTCTCCACCCCGGGCCCCCTGCGCGCCGACCGGCTCGTTCGCACCCTCCCGGCCATGGGCGTGATGCTGGTGCTCGTGGCCTTCGTGTCGGCCTACTCGGCACGCCGCCTCACCGCGCTCGTCGACCGGGGCGAGATGCTCGAGACCTGGCGGCACCTCGTCTGGGCCAACCTCACGTGGGCGCGGCGGATGCAGTGGGCGACCGCGGCCATCGTCCTCTTCCTGCTCTACAAGGCGCTCTACGGACGCCCGGGCGCCACCTTCGACGCCACGGTCTTCTACGGCGGGCTCGCCCTTCCGATGGCGGCGGCGTGGCTCTACCTCCGTCGCGTGAAGCTGCCCCGCGCCGAGCGGGAGGCCCGCGACCTGGGCATCGCCGTGGGGGAACTCCGGCGGTGACCGGTCGGCTTCCCGAGCTCTCCTCCGGGGAGGAGGCCGCGGTCCTGGCGGGCGTGCGCGCGGGTGGCGAGGCCCGCCGGGCCGCGACCGACGGGCTCTGCCGCACGCTCCGGGAGCCGCTCTTCGCCCTGTGCCTCCACCTCACCGGCCGCCGGGCCGACGCGGAGGACGCGGTGCAGGAGGTCCTCGTGGCCATTCACCGCGGGCTGCCGGAGTTCCGCGGAGCCTCCCGCCTCACGACCTGGGTCTACCGGATCGCGCTGCGGGCGGCCTTCCAGGCGCGAGCCCGGCGCCGGGACCCGGAGCCGCTCGATCCCGAGACCCCCGGAGGTGGGGGAGAGGGGGAGATGGCCAGCCGCGACCGCGCCCGCAAGGTAACGGCGGCCATGGCGAGGTTGCCGGCCGAGCAGCGCGCGGTGCTCTCCCTCTTCGCGGTGGAAGGGCTCTCCCACCGGGAGGTCGCGGACATCCTGGGGGTGCCGGAGGGCACGGTCTGGTCCCGCCTCCACGCCGCGCGCCGGGCGCTGCTCGAAACTTTTCCGTCGTAGCGTCGAGGGACGCGGATTTCGACCGGTCCGGTCGATTTCATGAAATGCCCGGCGGTACCCTGCGTGAGGAGGGCGTCGAAACCCACACAGGGGGAACACATGAACGGAAGGACGTGGATCGCGGGGGTGGTCGGTGCGTGGGCCGTGGCGGGGTTGGTGCTGGCCGCGCCGCAGGCGATGGCGAAGGGAAAGGACTCGAAGGCCGTGGCGCGGGGCCGGTATCTCGTGGAGCAGGTGGCCATGTGCGCCGACTGCCACTCGCCCCGGGACGAGAAGGGGCAGTTCATCCGCGAGCGCTGGCTGCAGGGCGCGCCGCTCGACTTCAAGGCGACGGTGCCCATCCCGGGCTGGGCCGAGGCGGCGCCGCCGCTGGCCGGCCTCCCGGGCTGGAGCGAGGCCGAGGTGGTGACGCTGCTCACCACCGGCAAGGACCCGAAGGGCGGCATGGCGGGTCCGCCGATGCCGCAGTACCGGATGTCGAAGGAGGACGCCACCGCGGTGGCCGCGTACCTCGCCTCGCTGCCCTCCACCCCCAAGAAGTAGCGCGCGCCGGGCCGGCCGCGGCTAGAACGGCGGCGTGTCCGACGAGTGCCAGTACTGCGGCGCCGACATCGAGGCCGCTCCCCCGGTCCGCGAGACCGGGTGGATCTACGGGATCGAGTGCCGCCGCTGCCCTCCCGGGCGGCGGCGGTCGCTCGTGCTCACGCGGCCCGGGCCGGTGGACTCGCTCGAGTGCCCCGACTGCGGCGCGGTGCTCGCGCCGGCCGACTCGCACGAGGACGTCCTGGTGGTGAAGGAGATGACCTTCGTCGTCTGCCCGTCGTGCGGGGAGCGGTGCGACGTGCACGCGGTGCGGAAGCTGCGGGACGTGAGCGGCGGGACGATGTAGCTCGATCTCGGCGAAGCCGAGGTCGAGCCGGGTGCCTTCCGCCAGAGGTGACGTCGCCGTCGCGCCGACACGCCTCCCCACGGAAGCCGTGTCACCCATCGTGAACGCACGGACCGTGGAACTCCGGCCACCTGCGGTGGAGCCGGTCAGGACAGTGGTGACGCAGACGAAGAGGGCGGAGCCGGTCGCGACGGCGGCCGCTCCGGAGAGGCAGCCCGAAATCACTGGAGAATCTTGCCGAAAAGTTCACCCGGGTGAACTTTGGACCGTTCGCGCGACGGTTGCGCCGCCGTGCCGGCTACAGCCAGCCGTGCTCCACGTACCAGCGCGCCGACCGGTCGACCGACGCGGCGAGGCCGATCCACGCCTCGAACCCGAGCAGCCGGCGTGCCTTTCCGGGGTCGCACACCCATCCGGGCGCGAGCACCTGCTCCGCCAGCTTGCGGTTGAGGGGCAGGTGCCGGTCGAGGACCTGGCTCACCACGTCCGCGGCCGAGCCGAGTCCGCGGAGCAGCCCCTCGGGCACCGGGATCCGCCGCGGCCGCACCCCCAGCGCGCGCGCGACCTCCCGCTGCAGCCCCTCCACGCTGGTGCGCTCCGGCGAGGCCAGGAAGAACGCCTCCCCCGCCGCCTCCGGCCGCTCGGCGAGGAGCACCATGCCCCGGGCGCAGTCCTCCACGTCGATCCAGGAGAGCGGCCGCCGCGGCCCGCCGAAGGCCAGCAGGAACCCGGCGCGGGCGATGCGGAAGAACAGGAGGTTCTCCCGGTCGCCGGGCCCCATGATCCGCGGGGGGCGTGCCACCGACACCGGCAACCGGTCCGCGCAGGAGAGGGCGATGCGCTCCGCCTCCGCCTTCGACTCCCCGTACCACTCCCGCGGGGCGAAGGGCTCCTCCTCCCGGCGCGGCACGTCCGACGGTCCGGCGGCCGCGAGCGAGCCGGCGAGGACGAACCGGCGCAGGCCGGGGGCGCCCTCCACGCAGGCGTCGAGGAGGTGTCGCGTCCCCCCGGCATTCACCCGGAGGAAATCCTCGCGCCGCTCCCCGCGCCGGACGCCGGCGAGGTGGAAGACCCAGTCCTGCCCCGCGACGGCGGCCCGCAGGTCGGCCGGCTCGCCGACGTCGCCGCGGACCACCTCCGCGCCCAGCCCGGCGAGCGCGCCGTCGTCTCCCCCGGGGCGCACCATCGCCCGCACGTCGTGGCCGTCCCCGCGCAGGCGGCGGACCAGCCAGGAGCCCAGGAACCCGTTGGCACCGGTGACGAGCGCGCGCATGGGGCAGGGTTTATCATGCCCGCCATGGAGACCGTCCGCGCCACCTGCCCCTTCGACTGTCCCGACGCCTGCGGCCTGCTCGTCGACGTGGAGGGCGGCCGCGCCCTGAAGGTCCGCGGCGACCCCGACCACCCCTACAGCCAGGGCTCGCTCTGCCCCAAGGTGAACGGCTACGAGCGGAGCGTCCACCACCCGGGCCGGCTCCAGGTGCCCATGCTCCGCGACGGTCGCAAGGGGGAGGGGAAGTTCCGGCCCATCTCCTGGGACGAGGCCATCGCCCGCATCGCCGCCGGCCTGAAGGACGTGGCCGACCGGTACGGCGCGGAGGCCATCCTCCCGTACTCCTACGCCGGGACGATGGGGCTCGTGCAGCGCAACGCCAGCCACGCCTTCTTCCACGCGCTGGGCGCCTCCCGCCTCGACCGGACCATCTGCTCGCCCGCCAAGGGCGCGGGGTGGAAGGCGGTCATGGGGGACACGCTCGCCCCGCACCCGGACGAGGTGCTCTCGAGCGACCTCGCCATCGTCTGGAGCCTCAACGCCGTCGCCACCAGCATCCACTTCGTCCAGCGGCTCAAGGAGGCGCGGCGCCGCGGGGCCGAGGTCTGGGTGGTCGAGACCTACCGCACCCCCACCGCCGAGCTCGCCGACCGGGTGATCCTGATCCGCCCCGGCAGCGACGGCGCGCTGGCGCTGGGCATGGCCCACGTCCTCTTCCGCGACGGGCTCGCCGACGTCGCCTTCCTGGAGGCGAACGCCCAGGGCTGGCGGCGCTGGCGGGACGAGGTCCTCCCGGAGTGCACCCCGGCCTGGGCGGCGGGCAAGACCGGCCTCGACGCCGCCACCGTCGAGGACCTCGCCCGGCGCTACGCCGCGGCCCGCGCCCCCTTCATCCGCCTGGGGAGCGGCCTCTCCCGCTACGGGAACGGCGCGATGAACGTGCGCGCGATCACCTGCCTGCCCGCGGTGGTGGGCGCCTGGGCGAGGCCGGGCGGCGGGCTCCTCGGCTCGACCGGGGGGAGCCAGGCCTTCGACACCACGCTGGTCACGCGCGAGGACCTGCAGCCGCGACCCACGCGGCTCGTGAACATGAACCAGCTCGGGCACGCGCTCAACGCGCTCGATTCACCGCGGGTGATGGCCCTCTTCGTCCACACCGCCAACCCCGCGGCGGTGACGCCCGACCAGGAGCAGGTGCTGCGCGGCCTCGCCCGCGAGGACCTCTTCACCGTGGTCCACGAGCGCTACCTCACCGACACCGCCCGCTGGGCCGACGTGCTGCTCCCGGCGACCACGGCGCTGGAGCACGACGACCTCTACTGCAGCTACGGCCAGTACGTGATCCAGCGGGTGCGGCCGGCCATCCCGCCCGTGGGCGAGTCGCTCTGCAACTGGGACCTCTTCCGGCGGCTCGCCGCGGCCATGGGCATCGACCACCCCTTCTTCCGCCAGACCTCCGCGGAGCTCGTGGACGCCCTCCTCGCGAAGCCCGCCGTCCTGCGCCAGGGCATCGACGACGAGGCCCTCGCCGCCGGGAAGGGGGTCGAGCTCGCACTTCCTCCAGGCCACAAGCTCGCCGTGCGGACGCCGTCCCGGAAGATCGAGATCGAGAACCCGCGCCAGCGCCACCCGCTCCCCCGCTGGCTGCCCAGCCACGAGGAGGACGGGCCGCTGCCCTTCCGCCTCGTCACCGGCGCCCCGGTCTTCTGGCTCAACTCCTCCTTCCGCGAGCGGGACGAGCTGCGCGGGCGGGGGGGGGGTCCGGCACTCA
>DAOMFN010000159.1:0-5383 GCA_035429785.1 Anaeromyxobacteraceae bacterium | reverse complement strand
GGCGCCGGGCCGCCGGCCCGCCGCCACCTCCTCCGGCTCCGGCGCCCCGCCGTCCCCGACCCGCCCGTCCCGGTAGGCTCGCCACTCCTCCTCCACGAAGCCGCGCAGCGCCCGCAGCGCGCGGGGAGGCGCCGACCCGGCCGGCCGGTCCCGCGAGAGGTCCTCGAACCCCCGGCGAAGCCCCCGGCAGACGACCGCAGCCGGGACGCCGCGCCGCTCCCACTCCGCCACGAGCTCCTGGTCGAGCGGGGAGAGGAGCAGCCCCGACCCGCGCAGCTGCAGGAAGTACTCGGAGACCAGGGCGGCATAGGACAGCGCGCCGGCGGGGAGGAGCGACACGGCCGGATGGTAGCGGCGCCGTCTGTCAGGCGCCCGCCGCCGGGCCGGGCGACGTCAAGCGCCGATGGCGGCCCGGACCTCGGAGGCGGTCTGGAAGCGGGCTGCCGGGTCCTTCCGCAGGCAGAGCTCCGCCGCGGCAGCGAGGCGCGGGTCGGCGCCCGGGTTGAGGTCCCGGATCGGCGGCGGCTCCACCTGGGTGATCTCCCGCCACAGCTCCACCGGGGCGGTGGACGCGAACGGGGGGCGTCCCACCAGCAGCTCGTAGAGGATCACCCCCAGGCTCCAGAGGTCGGCCCGGTGGTCCACGTCCCGCCCGGCCGCCTGCTCGGGCGCCATGTACCGGTAGGTGCCCACCACGCGCCCGGACAGCGTGAGGGCGTTGGCGTCGGCGAGCTGCTTCACGAGGCCGAAGTCCATGATCCGCACCCGGCGCGCGTCGTCGACCATGATGTTGGAGGGCTTGAGGTCCCGGTGGACGAAGCCGCGGGCGTGGACGAACTCGAGCGCGCCCAGCACCTCGCCCAGGACGGCGCGCATCCGCTCGATCCGCTCCGGCCGGTTGAGCTGGATGGTGAGCGCAGCCGACGGGAGGCCCGGCTCGGGGTCCTCCCCGGCCGCCAGGTCGGGCGTCCGCGGCGGATCGGCGGCCCTCCGCCACGACCCCGACCCGTCGTCGGTCTCGGGCTCCTCCATGAGGTTGGCGAAGGCCCGGATGTCGTCGACCCCCTCCTGCGGGGACCGGGACACCACCGCCTCGACGTCCGCGTGGGTCAGCGGCTCCTGGAGCCAGGCCTCCATGTCGAACACCGCGCCGGCCGCCTCGGCCGAGCCCGAGGGCGGGCAGGCGGGGAGGTGGAGGATCGGGGTCCCGGCGAGCGGGGCGAGGTAGGTCCGGAGGTCGAGCCCCTCCACGAGCTCCATCGCCAGCCAGGAGTACCCCTCCTCGACGCCGGCGTCGTAGACGCGCACCACGTTGGGATGCTCGAGCGCCCGGAGGACCTCGAACTCGCGCGCGAGGCGCCGGGCCGCCGTCGCGTCCACCGCGGGTGCCGGCCCGAGCAGCTTCACCGCCGCGGGCATGCCGTCGAGCAGGTGCCGGGCGCGGTACACCGTTCCCACCCCTCCGCGGCCGATGACCGAGAGGACCTCCCATGGACCGACGCACCGCGGGGGCACGGAAGAAGGATAGGGTTCCCCGGGGCGAGGGGTCAAACGCGCGCCACCGCCAGACCCCCGGGCCGCCATGCTATAAGCCCGCCCGTGGCCGAGACCAACCTCGTCCCCTGGATGGAGGCGCGCGTGCGGGCCCGGCCGCTGCCTCGCCACGTGGCGATCATCATGGACGGCAACGGGCGCTGGGCCGAGTCGCGCGGATTGTCGCGCGTCGAGGGGCACCGGCGCGGGTCCGAGTCGGTCCGCTCGGTGACGCGGCAGGCCCGGAAGCTCGGGCTCGAGGCGCTCACCCTCTACGCCTTCAGCTCCCAGAACTGGGGCCGCCCGGACGAGGAGGTGGGCGCGCTCATGCAGCTGCTCGCCGAGTACCTCGACTCGGAGCGGGCCGAGATCATGGACAACCGGATCCGGCTCCACACGATCGGCGAGACCGGGCGGCTCCCCGGGTTCGTCCGCGAGCGCCTGGAGTCGGTGCGCGCCGCCTCCGCCCGGAACGACGGCATGGTGCTCACGCTCGCCCTCTCGTACGGGGGTCAGGAGGAGATCGTCCAGGCCGCCCAGGCCGCGGCGCGCTCCGGGGACGTCGACGCTGCCGGCATCGAGGCCCACCTCTGGACCGCCTCCCTCCCGCCGCTCGACCTGCTCGTTCGGACGAGCGGGGAGCGGCGCATCTCCAACTTCCTGCTCTGGCAGGCGGCCTACGCCGAGATGGTCTTCGTGGACACCCTCTGGCCCGACTTCCGGGAGCTCGACCTGCTCTGCGCCATCGCCGACTTCCAGGACCGGGAGCGCCGGTTCGGCCTCACCGGGGCCCAGGTGGGAGGGCGCTAGGCGCGTGCGCGAGCAGAACCGCAACCTCGCGATCCGGGTCGTCACGGCCCTGCTCCTCTTCCCCTTCGCGGTCTGGATGACGTGGCTGGGGGAGCAGTGGTTCGCGGTCCTCGTCGCGCTCGTCGCCGGGCTCTGCGCGGGCGAGCTCGTGTGGATGTTCGAGAAGCGGCTCTCGCCCACCGGGTGGCTCGGGGTCATCGGCGCGGCGGCCTTCCCCATCGCGGCGTGGCTCTGGACCGACGGGGGCAGGCGCTTCCAGGACTGGTCGGGCGTGGCGGGGGCCGGGATGGTCGTGGCGCTCCTCGCGACGGCCATGCTGCAGCGGGGCGAGCTCGCGCAGGCCCCGCGCTCCGCCGGCCTGGCCGCGCTCGCCTGGGGCTACGCCGGGCTCCTCCCGGCCTCGGTGGTGGCGCTGCGGGAGCGGGCCGGCTGGCAGTGGGTCGTGCTGCTCTTCATCGTCACCTGGGCGAACGACACGCTCGCCTACTTCACCGGCCGGTTCCTGGGGAAGCGGCCGCTCGCCCCGCGCATCTCCCCCAAGAAGACCTGGGAGGGGTTCTGGGGCGGCGCGGCCGGCAGCGTCGTCGGCGCGCTCGTCGTGAAGGCCCTCTTCCTGCCCGACCTGTCCGCGCCGGCGGCGGCGCTCGTGGGAGCGGGCGCGGCGATCCTCGGCCCCCTCGGCGACCTCGCCGAGTCGATGCTGAAGCGGGCGGCCGGGGTGAAGGACTCGAGCCGCCTCGTCCCCGGCCACGGCGGCCTCCTCGACCGCATCGACGCGGTCCTCTTCGTGGCGCCCTGGGTGGTCGCCTGCGCGATGTGGTTCCACCGATGAGGCGTCTCTCCATCCTGGGATCGACCGGCTCGATCGGCGTGCAGGCGCTGGACGTCGTCTCGCGCTCGCCCGACCGGTTCTCCGTGGTGGGGCTCTCCGCCGGGCGCAACGTGGAGCGGCTCGCCGAGCAGGTGAGGGCCTTCCGGCCGCTCCTCGTGTCGGTGGCCGACGCGGGGGCCGCGGCCGCGCTGCGGGAGCGGCTCGGCCCGGACGCACCGGAGATCCGGCACGGCGAGGGGGGCGCGGTGGCGGTGGCCACCCTCCCGGAGGCCGACCTCGTGCTCGCCGCCATCTCGGGCGGCGCGGGGCTGCGCTCGACGGCGGCGGCGGTCGAGGCCGGGAAGCCCGTCGGGCTCGCCAACAAGGAGTCGCTCGTGCTGGCCGGGGAGCTCGTCATGCGCCGTGCCGCGGAGCGCGGCGCCGCCATCCTCCCGGTGGACAGCGAGCACAGCGCCATCTTCCAGTCGCTGGCCGGCCACAACCGGACCGAGGTGCGGCGGCTCATCCTCACCGCCTCGGGCGGCCCGCTCCGCGCCCACCCCCGCGAGTCGCTCGCCGCGGTCACGCCGGCCGAGGCGCTCCGCCACCCCAACTGGAGCATGGGGGCGAAGATCACCATCGACTCGGCCACCCTCATGAACAAGGGGCTGGAGGTCGTCGAGGCCCGCTGGCTCTTCGACGTCCCCGCGTCCCGCATCGACATCCTCGTCCACCCGGAGTCGATCGTGCACTCCATGGTGGAGTACGTCGACGGCCAGGTCGTGGCGCAGCTCGGCGTCTCCGACATGCGGGGGCCCATCAGCTACGCGCTCGCCCACCCCGACCGGATCCCCCTCGACCTGCCGCCGCTCGACCTCGCGCGCGTCGGCCGGCTCACCTTCGAGCCGCCCGACCCGGTGCGCTTCCCGGCCTTCCGGCTCGCCTACCGGGCGCTCGAGGAGGGGGGAACGGCCCCGGCCGTCCTCTCCGGCGCCGACGAGGGGGTGGTGGAGGCCTTCCTGGCGGGGCGCTGCCGGTTCGACGCCATCCCCCGGATCTGCGCCGAGGTGCTGGACGCCCACCGCGTGGAGCGGCTCGAGACGGTCGACCAGGCCATCGCGGCCTCCGACTGGGGGCGCGCCGAGGCGCTTCGCAGGGTGGGGTAGGACCCGGTCCCGCGCGGGAATCCTCCTGCGCGCCGGCCGTTCCAGGGCTATGACCCCGGGAGCACCGGGGCGAAAGACCGCATGGCCAGCGACATCCTCCTCAAGATCGGCTCGATCGTCCTCCTCCTCGGCGGGCTCATCTTCGTCCACGAGCTGGGCCACTTCCTCGCCGCGAAGGCCCTCGGCGTGAAGGTGGTGAAGTTCTCCATCGGGTTCGGCCCGCGCATCCTCGGCTTCCGGCGCGGGGAGACCGAGTACCTGCTCTCGCTCCTGCCGCTCGGCGGCTACGTGAAGATGGCCGGCGACGAGCCCGGGGCCGAGGTGGCTCCGGAGGACCGCGGGCGCGGCTTCCTCGAGGCCCCGCCGTGGAAGCGGTTCGTCATCGCCTTCGCCGGCCCGGCCGCGAACCTCGCCTTCCCGGTCGTGATCTACTTCGCGCTCGGGCTCGCCCAGTCGGGCTCGATGGTCCCCGGCCCCACGCTCGGGACGATCATGCCCGGCTCCGTGGCAGAGCAGGCGGGCCTGCGCCCCGGCGACCGGGTGGTGGCCGTGGCCGCCCCCGGCCGCCCCGCCGAGCCGGTCCGCTACTTCTCCGACCTGCGCCAGGTCGTCGGGCCCCGGCCGGGCGAGCGCATCGAGTTCACGGTCCGCCGCGGGAGCGAGGAGCTCCGCATCCCGGTGATCCCGGCTGCGGAGAAGGAGTCGAATCCGGTCGAGACCGTCACCCGCGGGGTCATCGGCGTGTCGCCGGCGTGGCCGCCCGCGGTCGTGGCCCCGGTGCTTCCCGGCGCGGCGGGGCCGCTCGCCCCCTTCGACCTCGTCGTGAAGGCCGGAGGGCAGCCGGTGCGCAACATGGGCGACCTCGACCACGCGATCGCCGCGGCCGCCTGCGGACCCCTCGACCTCGAGGTGCTCCGCGAGGAGCCCGCCGCCGCCCCGGGCGTGGCCCTGTCCTCGTACGTGCCGGTGAAGCTCGGCCCGGTGCCCACCTGCGCCGAAGGCAGGCCCGCCTTCCGCGCGGCGGATCCCACCGTCTCCACGTTCGTGGCCGCCGTCACGCCCG
>DAOMFN010000158.1:0-5407 GCA_035429785.1 Anaeromyxobacteraceae bacterium | reverse complement strand
GGGGCGCATGACGCCCCGCATCATCCGGGCGCCGGGATCGACGAGGTCCCGGCGCCCACTTCATTCCAGGGTCCCGGCCGTGCTATGCAAACGTGCCGTCGCTCCTTCCCCACCCGTCCAGTCGGCGCCTCTCCCCGGGCGCGCGTCACGGAGGTCGAAACGATGAAGCGGCTCCTCTCCCGGCTCCTCCCCGTCCTGCTCCTCGCCCCCGCGCTGGCGAGCGCCCAGGTCAAGATCGGCGTCATCAACTCGATGACCGGTCCGCAGGCCCCCATCGGCGAGAACCTCACCAACGGCATCAAGCTCGCGGAGGAGGACCTGAAGGCCAAGGGCATCCAGGTCCAGCTCGTCTGGGAGGACGACACCGGAAAGCCCCAGGTCGGCATCTCGGCCATGGACAAGCTCGCCACCCGCGACAAGGTGGCCGGCGTGGTCGGCGCCTACACCTCCGCGGTGACGAACGCCGTCGCCAAGAAGGCCGAGGAGTACAAGGTCCCGCTCGTGAACCCGGTCGCCTCCAAGGAGGAGATCACGCGGCAGGGCTACAAGTACGTCTACCGGGTGTCGGCCACCACCGGCGACTACGCGTCCATCCTCCTCGACATGGCGACCGCGCTGGGCAAGCCGAAGAGCATCGCCATCCTGGCCGAGAACACCGACTTCGGCACCTCCGGCAAGGCCAGCGCGAAGCTCCTCGCCGAGAAGAAGGGCATCCAGGTGGTGTTCGAGGAGAGCTACTCCCCCGGCTCGCCCGACTACCGCTCCACGCTCGTCAAGGTGAAGGACAAGAAGCCCGACCTCGTCTTCATGGTCTCCTACGTGGCGGACGCCATCACGCTGATGCGCCAGTCGCGCGAGCTCCAGCTCACCCCCATGGCCTTCCTGGGCGCGGGCGCCGGCTTCTCCACCGCCCAGTTCGCGAGCGAGAAGAACATCTCGAACGGCGTCTTCTCCTCCACGCAGTGGACGCCCGACGTGAACTGGCCCGGCGCGAAGGCCTTCGGCGAGCGCTACCAGAAGCGCTTCGGCAAGGAGCCCACCTACCACGCCGCCAACGCCTACATCGCCATGATGATCATGGGCGAGTCGGCCGCCAAGGCCGGCGGCGACCGGGAGAAGCTCTCGGCGGCGCTCCGCTCGGGGAGCTGGGACGGCGTCTTCGGGCCGGTGAAGTTCCAGGACTTCGACGGCTACACGAACCAGAACAAGCACCAGATGCTGGTGGAGCAGGTCCAGGACGGGAAGTACTTCACGGTCTGGCCGCCGGCGCTCCAGAGCGCCAAGCCCGTCTGGCCCTTCCCCGGCTGGAAGTAGCCGAGCCGCACCGGCCCGATGACCATCTTCCTGCAGTCCCTCCTCTCGGGGATCCTGATCGGAGGGGCCTACGCGCTCATCGGCGTGGGCCTCACCATCATCTTCGGCGTGATGCGCATCATCAACTTCGCCCACGGCGACCTGGTGATGCTGGGGATGTACGCGGCCTACTTCCTCTTCACGCTCGGGCACGTCGACCCCTTCGTGTCGATCGTGTTCGTCTTCCCCCTGCTCTTCCTCTTCGGGGCGCTGCTCCAGAAGACGGTCATCAACCGGGTGCTGAACGCGCTGCCCCAGAACCAGATCCTGCTCACCATCGGCATCGGGCTCATCATCAGCAACACGATGATGCTCCTCTTCACGTCCGACTACCGGATCATCTCCACGAGCTACTCGTCGGGGAGCTTCCGGCTGGGCGAGATCTCGGTCTCCACGCCGCTCCTCCTGTCCTTCGTCATCACCGCGGCGGTGACGGCGGTCCTCTACTGGTTCCTGATGAAGACCGACACCGGGCAGGCCATCCGGGCCACGGCCCAGGACCGGGACGCCGCCCAGCTCATGGGCGTGAACGTGAAGCGGATGAGCGTGCTCGCCACCGGCATCGGCGCGGGCCTGGCCGCGGTGGCCGGCGCGCTGATCTCGCCCACCTACTACATCTTCCCGCAGGTCGGGCAGCCGTTCACGCTGAAGGCCTTCGTCATCGTCGTGCTGGGCGGGATGGGGAGCGTCATGGGGGCCACCGTCGGCGGGGTCCTCATCGGCGCCACCGAGTCGCTGGCCGGCGCGTACATCAGCTCCGGCCTGAAGGACCTCGTGGTCTACGTCATCTTCCTGCTCATCCTGCTCTTCAAGCCGGCAGGGCTCTTCGGGAAGTCGAGGGTCTAGGCGCCATGGCTCCCCGCTCCGGCGCTCGCGGCATCGCCGCCCTCCCCCTCGCCGCCGGCGCGGCGGTGGTGGTGCTCCTCGCCCTCCTCCCGCGCGTCGTCGACAGCCCCTACGCGCTCCACCTCATGGTGACCTTCTTCCTCGCGGTCATCATGGGCTCGGCCTGGAACCTCATCGGCGGCTACGGCGGGCAGTACTCGGTGGGCCACGCCGCCTACTTCGGCGTCGGCGCCTACACCGTGCTCATCCTGCTGAACGGGAAGGGCGTCGCGCCCTGGTGGGGGCTCGTGCCGGCGCTCGCCCTCGCGGTGGTCGTGGCGGCCGTGGTGGGGAGCATCACCTTCCGGCTCCGCGGCCCCTACTTCGTGCTCGCCTCCATCGCGGTGGCCGAGATCATGCGGCTCGCGGCGCTCAACTGGAAGGACCTGACGAACGGGGCGGAGGGCATCCTCCTCTCCGGCGTGCCGCCGCTCGAGATCGCCGGCACGGTGGTCACCCGCTTCGACTCCAAGGTCCCCTACTACTACATGGGGCTGGCGCTCGTCGTCGTGGTCGTGCTCGTCACGGTCTGGTTCCAGGGCTCCAAGCTCGGCTACTACCTGCAGGCCATCCGCGAGGACCAGGACGCCGCCAACTCGCTGGGCATCCCGCTCACGCTCTACAAGAACGTGGCCCTCATGCTCTCGGCCTTCTTCACCGCCTGGGCCGGGGCCCTCTACGGCCTCTACGTGGGCTTCATCGACCCGCAGACCGCGGTGGGGCTCGACATCTCGGTGCAGATCGTCCTCACCGCCATCATCGGGGGCATCGGAACCATCCTCGGGCCGGTGGTGGGCGCCGCGCTCCTCGTCGCGCTCTCCGAGGGGCTCCGCTCCAACGTGATCACCGACCTCCTCGTGGCGGTGGGGCTCGTGAACCCGGAGTCGGCGGTGGGCACCTTCCTGAAGGACCACCTCTCCCACGCCCACATGCTCATCTACGGGGTGCTGGTGGCGCTCGTCATCCTCTTCATGCCCGACGGCGTGCTGGGCGCCGTGAAGAACGCGGCCCGCAAGCGCCGCTCGCGCGCGGCGGCCGCCGCGGGAGGTGCACGGTGAGCGCGACCCAGGCACCCATCCTCGAGATCAAGAGCGTCTCCAAGTTCTTCGGCGGCCTGGCCGCCAACTCCGACGTCTCCTTCGACATGCAGGAGGGGATGATCATGGGGCTCATCGGCCCCAACGGCGCCGGGAAGACCACCCTCTTCAACTGCATCACCGGCTACTACCCCCCGTCGAAGGGCGAGATCCTCTTCAAGGGGAAGCGGATGAACGGGCTCACCCCCGACCGGGTCTGCAAGCGGGGCATGGTCCGCACCTGGCAGAAGGTGCGGCCGCTCGCGAAGCTCACCGTCCTCGACAACGTGGTGGTGGGAGCGCTCGTGCGCACGAACTCGGTGCCCGCGGCCCGGGAGATCGCCCGCGAGCAGCTCGAGGTGGTGAAGATGGCCCACAAGGCCGACTTCCTCGCCGGGGGGCTGCCCATCGGCGAGCGGAAGAAGCTGGAGGTGGCGCGCGTGCTCGCCACCCGGCCGGACCTCCTGCTCCTCGACGAGGTCATGGGCGGCCTCAACCCGGCCGAGAGCGAGGACATCATCCAGCTCATCCTCGACATCAAGAAGCGCGGGCTCACCCAGATGGTCATCGAGCACGACATGAAGGCCATCATGCGCATCTCCGACCGCATCGTGGTGCTCAACTCGGGCGAGAAGCTCGCGGAGGGCGCCCCGCAGGAGGTCGTGTCGAACCCCGAGGTGGTCACCGCCTACCTGGGCGAGGCCCACGCCTGACCGAGGACCGCGTGCTCCGGATCGAGAACCTCGACTTCAGCTATGGCGACCTCCAGGTGCTCTGGGGGATCTCCCTCGACGTGAAGCAGGGCGAGATCGTCACCGTGCTCGGCGCCAACGGCGCCGGGAAGTCCACCACGCTGAAGAACGTCTCGCGGCTCGTGCGCCCCACCCGGGGCACCCTCACCTTCGACGGCCACGACCTCGGCAAGCTGGAGAGCCACGAGGTCGTGGAGCTCGGCGTCGTGCAGGTGCCGGAGGGGCGCCGCATCTTCCCGGAGATGACGGTCCTCGAGAACCTCCGGATGGGGTCGTTCATCAAGTCCACCCGCCCCGACCGGCAGCGCAACATCGAGCGGGCCTTCACGCTCTTCCCCCGGCTCGCCGAGCGGCAGAAGCAGCTCGGCGGCACCCTCTCGGGCGGCGAGCAGCAGATGCTGGCCATCGGGCGCGGGCTCATGACGAACCCCCGGCTCCTGCTCCTCGACGAGCCCTCCCTGGGTCTCTCTCCACTCTTCGTGAAGAACATCTTCGAGATCATCAAGGAGATCAACCGGCAGGGGACCACCATCCTGCTGGTCGAGCAGAACGTGTTCCAGTCGCTGCGCATCTCCCATCGGGCCTACGTGCTCGAGACCGGAAGGGTGGTACTCTCCGGGACCGGAGAGGAGCTGCTGGGCAACGAGCACGTCAAGAAGGCGTTCCTGGGAGCCTGATCGAGCCATGACCAACGACCCGAGCATGACCAAGGTCCGGCGCTGGATGACGCCGAGCCCGATGACCATCGAGGACAGCGCGAGCATCGTGGAGGCCATCCACATGCTCAAGGAGAAGAACATCCGCCGGCTCCCGGTGATGCACCACGGGAAGCTGGTGGGCGTGGTCACCGAGAAGATGCTGAAGGACTTCACCCCCAGCAAGGCGACCAGCCTCGACACCTGGGAGGTCCACTACCTCCTGGCGCGCACGCCGGTGACCGCGGCGATGAACCCCAAGCCGCACAAGGTCCGCCCCGACGACGAGATCGCCGACGTCGCCAAGCTCATGGAGGACCGCAAGCTGAACGGCGTGCTCGTCGTGGACGAGAAGGGCGACCTGGTCGGCATCCTCACGACCACGAACTGCCTGGAGGCCCTGATCGGGTTCGCCCGGGCCTACGGGAAGTAGCCGGTGCGCGTCGCCTCCCACGACCGGGGCGAGATCCTGAACGCCGCCGGCGCCGGGCACCTGTCGCCGGCGGTGCGGGACGGCGTCCCGCTGCTTGCAGCAGAGGGCGAGGGAGCGGGCCGGGTGGGCTGGGCCGACTTCTTCGCCGCCCTCGACTCCCGCGGGATGATGGTCGCCTGGGACACGGACGACCCGTCGTCCGCGGCCCCCATC
>DAOMFN010000157.1:0-5427 GCA_035429785.1 Anaeromyxobacteraceae bacterium | reverse complement strand
CGTGCCGAAGGCCAGCACCAGCACCAGCAGGTAGAGCGCCGAGAGCGGCGCCAGCGAGGTGAACCGCCACTCCTCCTGCCGGGTGGTGGGGAGCCCGGACCGCTCGAATCCCTCCCGCCCGGCCCGGCGGGCCTCGGCCACGAACGCCGGGGACGGCGAGGCTTCGCCGGCGCCCTCGATCAGGCTCGCCTCCGCGGGGGTCACGGCGCCACCTGGGCCGGGGCCCGGCGGAGCTCCTCCTCCACCCAGGCGTACCCCCTCTTCTCGAGCTCGAGCGCGAGCTCGCGCCCGCCGGAGAGGACGATGCGCCCGGCCGCCATGACGTGGATCCGGTCGGGGACGATGTGCTCGAGCAGCCGCTGGTAGTGGGTGACGAGGATGGTGGAGCGCCTCGGGCTGCGCAGCGCCTCCACCCCGCGGGCCACCACCCGCAGCGCGTCGATGTCGAGGCCGCTGTCGATCTCGTCGAGGATGGAGAGGCGGGGCTCGAGCACCGCCATCTGGAGGACCTCGTTGCGCTTCTTCTCGCCGCCCGAGAAGCCCTCGTTCACGCCGCGCCCCATGAAGGCCTGGTCCATCTCCACGAGCTTCATCTTCTCGCGGGCGAGGCCGAGGAAGTCGACCGCGTCGAGCTCCTCCTCGCCGCGGGCCTTGCGCTGGGCGTTGAGCGCCGTGCGGAGGAAGTAGAGGTTGCCCACGCCGGGGATCTCGACCGGGTACTGGAAGCCGAGGAAGAGGCCGGCCACGGCCCGCTCCTCCGGCGAGAGGGCGAGCAGGTCGCGGCCGTCCAGGGTGGCGGTCCCGGCCGTGACCTCGGCGAGGTCGCGCCCGGCCAGAACGCCGGCCAGCGTGCTCTTCCCGGAGCCGTTCGGCCCCATGATGGCGTGCACCTCGCCCGGCCCCACGGTGAGGTCGAGCCCCTTCAGGATCTCCCGGTCGCCGATCCGGGCGCGCAGCCCGCGCACCTCGAGCAGCGGCGCCGCCTTCGACTGCTCCGTCATCCCACGCTCCCTTCCAGGCTCATGCCGAGGAGCTTCTGCGCCTCCACGGCGAACTCCATGGGCAGCTCCTTCAGGACCTGCCGCGCGAATCCGTTCACGATCATCGACACCGCGTCCTCCTGCGAGATGCCGCGCTGCCGGCAGTAGAAGAGCTGGTCCTCGCTGATCTTCGAGGTCGTGGCCTCGTGCTCCACCTGGGCGGTGGGGTTGCGGGCCTCGATGTACGGGAAGGTGTGGGCGCCGCAGCGGTCGCCGATGAGCAGCGAGTCGCACTGCGAGTAGTTGCGCGCCCCCTCGGCCCCCTTGGCGATCTTCACCAGGCCCCGGTAGGTGTTCTGCCCGTGGCCCGCCGAGATGCCCTTCGAGACGATGGTGGACCGGGTGTTCCTCCCGATGTGGATCATCTTCGTGCCGGTGTCGGCCTGCTGCCGGTGGTTGGCGAGCGCCACCGAGTAGAACTCGCCCACCGCGTCGTCGCCCTGGAGGATGCAGCTCGGGTACTTCCAGGTGATGGCCGAGCCGGTCTCCACCTGCGTCCAGGAGATCTTGGAGCGGCGCATGGCCTTGCCGCGCTTGGTGACGAAGTTGTAGATGCCGCCCCGCCCCTCGGCGTCGCCGGGGTACCAGTTCTGCACCGTGGAGTACTTGATCTCGGCCCCGTCGAGGGCCACGAGCTCGACCACCGCGGCGTGGAGCTGGTTCTCGTCGCGCTGGGGCGCCGTGCAGCCCTCCAGGTAGGAGACGTAGGCGCCCTCGTCGGCGACGATGAGGGTGCGCTCGAACTGCCCGGTCTCGGCGGCGTTGATGCGGAAGTAGGTGGAGAGCTCCATCGGGCAGCGCACGCCCTTCGGGACGTAGGCGAAGCTGCCGTCGGAGAAGACCGCCGAGTTCAGCGTGGCGAAGAAGTTGTCGGTGTAGGGAACGACCGACCCGAGGTACTTCTCCACGAGCTCCGGGTGGTTCTGCACGGCGTCCGAGAACGACCCGAAGACGACTCCCATGTCGGCGAGCTTCTTCTTGAAGGTCGTGGCCACCGACACCGAGTCGAAGACCGCGTCCACCGCCACGTTGGAGAGCCGCTTCTGCTCCTCGAGCGGGATGCCGAGCTTGGCGAACGCCTCGCGCAGCTCCGGGTCCACCTCGTCCATCGAGGAGAGCTTCTTCCGGGGCTTCGGGGCCGAGTAGTAGGCGATCGACTGGTAGTCGATGGGGTTGTACCGGACGTTCGCCCAGGTGGGCTCCTCGAGGGTGAGCCAGTGCCGGAAGGCCTTCAGCCGGAAGTCGAGCAGGAAGCGGGGCTCGTTCTTCTTCGCGGAGATGAGCCGGATGACGTCCTCGTCGAGGCCCTTGCGGATCCGGTCCTCCTCGACGTCGGTGACGAAGCCGTACTTGTACTTCTGCTCGGTCAGCTCTCGCAGCGTGTCGCTCACCGCACCACCCCGCTCTCCGCCTGGAGCCGCACGAGCGGCCCGGCCTGCGGCCGCATCGCCGAGAGCCGCACGTCGCGCAGCGCCCGCTCGACGGCCTGGTTGATGGGAGCCCAGCGCCCCTTGGCGGCGCAGAAGGGCTCCATGTCGCACGCTCCCTCGGTTCCGGTGCCGCACTCGGTGAGGCCGATGGGCCCCTCGATGGCGGCGATGATGTCGGCCACCGAGATCTCCTCGGCGTCGCGGGCGAGGCCGTAGCCGCCGTTGCGCCCGCGGTGGGAGACGACGAGACCCGCGCGCGCCAGGGACTTCAGGAGCTTCGAGGCGGTGGGCACCGGCACGCGGGACTTCCCGGCGAGGTCCTGCGCGGTGTGGAGCGTCCCGGGGGCCTCCATCGCCATGTGCGTGAGGAGGACGATCCCGTAGTCAGCGAGCTTGGTCATCCGGATCATCGACCCACCACCTTCTTCCCGAGGGGACCGTCTCCCGGCTCGTGGGAGCCTATTAGGACCGATTAGGTCCCGTTACGCGAGATGTAACGAGGCCGTCGCCGTCTGCACGAGAAAATTCGGCTCAGATTCCGCTGACGTACGCGCGCGCGAGCGGAGCGTCGATGGAGCGCCCGGCGCGCTCGACGTACAGGTGGTCCCCCACGATCGTCAGGGAGAGCCGGGTCCGGCGATCCTCGACCTGGGCGAGCTCCGCCAGGAATCCGGGCTCGACCGCGGCGAGCTGCACGCGGCCCAGGCGCGGAAGCCCCGCTGCCCGGGCCTCCTCGACGAAGGCCTCCATGCGGCGCGGCGAGTCGAAGAGCACCGCCACGTCGGCCCGCGGATTCCGGTCGGCCTCCTGCTGCACCCGCGACGGCTCGGGTCTCCCCACCCGGACCCACAGGGTGGTCTGTCCGGTGAGGTCGCGGGCGAGGAGGTCGGGCGCGTCCGGGTCCGAGAGGCCGGGCCCCTGCTCGATGCCCTCGCGCCACAGCCAGCAGTGCGCGAGGACGCGGAGCCAGAGCCGCTCCATCGACTCGGAGGGATGGCGGGCGGCCCGCAGCGAGACGCGGAGGTTCGCCCCGGCGTCCACGTGGGAGAGCTCGACCTGGAAGTCGTGGAGGGTCGCGGGGAGCGCCATGCCGGCCGGACCCTAGCACACGGGGTCGCGCGCGCTGCACCCCGAAGGATTGGCCCTTGCACTTCTCTCCGCCCCCCCGTGCGTGCGAGGATTCCTCCGCATTCGCCCATCGCCACCGGAGCCCTCCATGCGCCTCCCCTCCCTGTTGCTCGCGGTCGTCCTCGCTGCGCCAGCGGTCGCCGCGGGAGCGCCACAGCAGACGCAGGCCGGGGGCCAGGCCGCCCCGGACACCACGGCGTCCGCCCCGCCACCGGCCGCACCTTCCCCGGCACCCGCCGAGCCGGCTGAACGGCCCTACCCGAACTTCGGCATCGCGCTGGCCCTGGGAGCCCCGGACGGTGCGGTGCTGTCCTTCGTGTACTCCCCGTTCTACTGGATGGCGGCCGACGTGGGCTTCGCCTACACGCTCGCGCCCGGCTTCGTCATCGGCCTCGAGTTCCAGCCCATCGACTTCGTGGTCTTCCCGGTGATCCGCGGCGAATACGGCTATTACTTCGCCGGGAACACGGCCACCTACATCAAGAACTGGACGAACGTGCCCGAGGCGGCCCAGCCCCTCATCGGGGACGCCAGCTACAACTGGTGGTCGGGTCTCGTCGGCATCGGCATCGGGAGCCGGCGCGGCTTCAGCTTCAAGCTGGAAGGCGGCATCACCTGGCTGTCCCTCAACGTGAAGGGGGGCACCGGGACCGTGAACAACATCGTGGTCACGACCGAGCCCTACCGCTTCCAGGCGTTCGCCCCGACGGCGCGGCTGGTGTTCCAGTATTACTTCTAGGGAACGAGGCACGTCATGAAGACCACCGTCACGATCCTGCTCGCCGCCCTGCTCGCCCTCCCGCTCTCCGCCTGCGACAGCTTCTACGTGGAGGCCAACCAGCCCCTCGCCTGCCTGACGCTGCAGCCGCAGAGCTTCAACATCCCGGTCGTCGCGGTCCCCGGGGGCTTCCAGGGCGAGTGGACCGGCAGCACGACGGTCAGCATCGGCGACGTCCTCCCGGGCTTCATCCTGGACGGCCCGCCCCAGGACCGGAGGGTCCAGCTCGTCAGCTTCGGCTTGAGCCTCACGAGCGGCGCCACCAACCTCGACTGGCTGCAGTCGCTCCAGGTCTCGGCGACCGGCTCCGGCGCGCCGGTCTCCGTCGTCTCGTACGATGGGGGGCTGCCTCCGGGGTCGAGGAGCCTGAACCTCCCCGCGACCAACCCCGGCGCGAACCTGGCCGACCTCGTCAGCAACGGGAACCTGACCTTCACCTACACCGGGTCGGCCGCGGTGCCGGCGGGGAGCACGATCCCCACGACCTGGACGGGCGCCGTGAACCTCTGCATCCAGGCCCACGTCCGGAAGACGTTCAACCAGCTCATCAACCCGTGAAGCCGTGAGGTCGTGAGCCGGCCGGGCGATGCCCCGCCGCGCACGAAAGAAGAGGGCGGCCCGGGTTCCCGGACCGCCCTCTCGCGTTTCCTTGCCGGCGGCGACGCGGCTACTTCGTGAACGTCGCCTCCTCGATGATGACCGGGTAGGCGTAGCCGGCGCCGAAGTCCTTGTCGACGCGGACCGTGCCCACCACCACGATCACGTCGCCCACGCCGGCGTTCGCGTCGCTCGTGATGGTGATGTCGTTGTCGCCCTTCTCCTGGCTGCCGCTGCCGTCGCGGATGTGGAACCAGTTCTTGCCCATGATGCCGGCGTTGGCCTTCACGACCTTGCCGCGCACGGTGACCTTCTTCTCCTTCAGCTGGGCCTTCTGGGCGTGCACCTCGGCGACGGTCTTCGCGTCCTTGCCGGTGGCCTTCGGGACCTTCACGTCGCCCACGTCGGTGGGGCCAGCGGCGGCGGCGGCGTGCTGCGCGGCCATGCCCGGGGG
>DAOMFN010000156.1:0-5456 GCA_035429785.1 Anaeromyxobacteraceae bacterium | reverse complement strand
GGGAGCGCGTCGGGGGGAAAGTCGGGCCAGGCACCCGAGGCGACCAGGCGCGCGTAGAAGGCGCGGACCGAGCCGACCTGGGGTTGCTCCCCGTGGCTCACGTGGAGCCACTCCTCCGCACCGTCGATGCGCTCGGCGAGGCTGCAGGCGGTGCGGGCCCTCCGCGCCGCGCGCTCGCGGGGACCGGACGCCGGTCGGCCCGCGGTCACCCTGGGCCACCCGCGCCGGACCGGTCCGCCACCGCCAGGAACACCGGGTAGCGGCGGGGGACCCCGGCCACCTCGCGCTCGACCTCGAAGGGGGTCGAGAACCGGACCCGTTCGAACCCGGCCTCCCGCAGCCAGGCGGCGAACACCTCGCGCCGGAAGCCCCGGTGGCCCTCGAAGCCGTCCCCGTGGAAGCTCCCGTCCTCCTCGTCGAGGTCGGCCACGCAGAGCACGCCCCCCTCCTCGAGGGCCCCGTGGAAGGCGCGGAGCATGGCCGGGACGTCGGGGACGTGGTGCATCGCCATGAGCGTGGCGACGAGCCCGAACCGGAAGGGCGCCGGCGCGACCGCAAGGTCGAGCTCCAGGGCCGACGCGTTCGTCGCCCCGGCCCTCGCGATCTTGGCCTCGACCTCGACGAGCATGCCGCGCGAGACGTCGGCGAAGGTCACCGCCGCGGCGCGGGGCAGGAGCTCGAACCCGAGGAGTCCCGTCCCGGCCCCGTAGTCGAGGACCGAGCGCCCCGCGAGATCGGGGACCTCCCGGACGATGGCCCCGGCGACCCGCCGGGCCCGGTCGACCTTGGCCGGGTCGGCGTCCCAGGTCGCCGCGCGCGCGTCGAACGGGCTATCCGCAGCCACCCTTCACCGCCGCCTTGGACTTGAGCTTCACGCGCTTCGTGTAGGCGTGCGCGGGCCAGCGCGCAACCCCGTGCGCCCCGCCCTCGTGCCCGCCCTCGTGCCCTTCCGCGGCCGGCGTTGCGCAGGGCGAGCGGAAGGTCCGCGCGGACTCCACCTCCGGCCAGGCGGCGGGGAGGCTGCTCCCGGTGGCATAGGCGAACCGCCACGCCGGCTCGTCGGCCGACGGGGCGCCTGCGGGCACGCCGGGCTCGGCCAGCTTGCCGGCCACGCAGGCGTCCACCGGGTAGCGCTCCAGCCAGCGGTTCACCCCGCCCTCGACGACGTAGAGGTTGGGAACGCCGAGCGCGGTCAGCCTGCGCCACGCGGTGGTGGCGGCGGCCTCGCCGGTGCCGACGAGGAAGGTCACGGTTGTGGGCGGCTGGTCGAGGAGGAGCTTCAGCCGCGGCGCCGACTCGAGCTCGGCCAGCGACGCGCGCCGGGAGCCCCCGAGGTGGAAGAGGTTGAAGTCCCGCTCCTCCCGGAGGTCGAGCACCACCACCTGCACGCCCACGTCCTTGCGCAGGGCCACGACCTCGGCGGGGTCGACGAAGATGGAGCGGTCCGCGACGGCGCGCCGGACCTCGGGCGCCATCCGCGCGAACCGCGCCTCGGGCGAGGGCTCGCCGTGGGCCACGATCACCAGGCTCGCGGCGACCAGCGTCGCGCCGAAGGCCAGGAAGCGGTGCCCCGGCGCCTTGCGGACCTCGGCCCAGGGCTTCCCCTCGCCGAAGGCCTGCTGGGCGAGGTCGCCGAGCCAGAAGAGCGCGAGGGCCATGACCACGACGAGCAGCACGGTGACGCCGATCGGGAGCCCGAGGAGCTCGGGCAGGGTGAAGCGCCCCATGTAGGACGAGAGCCAGAAGCCCTGGAAGCTCCCCACGGTCTCCCCGAACAGGAAGACGCCGACGAGCGCGCCCAGGAGGAAGAGGATGCCGTCCACCTTGAGCGTGGACGCGGCCACGAGGGAGGTGCCGGGGCAGAACCCGCCGATGACGAATCCCACGCCCATGATGAGGCCGCCCACGATCCCGGGCCACAGGTAGGTCGGGTTCACGAACACCCGGCTCGTGTCGAGGAGCCCCACCGAGGAGGCGAGCGCGACGAGCACGGCGGCCACCGCGATGCCGGTGAACATCACCTTCAGCACCGTCATGTCGCGGAAGTAGAACTGGCCGGCCAGCTTGCGGGTGTCGCCGAAGCCGCCCATCTCGAGGACGGCGCCGAAGGCGAAGCCGATGGCCCCGAACACGAGCGCGTAGGCGACGGGTCCGAGGGACGATGCGAGGTCGAAGGGCGCCATTGCGGATCTCCCTCAGGTCCAGAGGCGGCGGAGGAACCAGGCCACGCCGTAGGCGCTCGCGAAGACGGCGAGCGCGAAGGCCCAGCTGCCCACCGAGAGCACGGCGCCGCCGGAGAGGGCCTGTCCGGAGGTGCAGCCGCGGGCCATCCGGGCGCCGTAGCCCATGATGGCGCCGCCGAGCAGGGCCAGGCCCCAGCGCGCCTGCACCGAGATCCGCGGCCCCTTGCGGGTCTCCAGCTTCACGCGGCGGTTCACGAGGCCGGAGACGAAGCCTCCGAGCACCGTGCCCACGAGCATGTAGATGGCGTAGTGCGTCCAGGGGCTGCGCGAGCCGCCCGCCATCTCGGCGAAGTAGGCCACCCGGTCCACGTGACCCGGCGCGAAGAGGTCGAGGACGCCGGTCTGGACGCGGCTCATGCCCGCCGACGCCCCCAGGCCGCCTCCGGTGAGGAAGAAGCTCGCGAAGAGCACGACGCCGAGCAGCGTGCCGGCGACGTACGGGTTGACGTAGGGCCTGGGCTCGCTCCGGGCGCTCATGGCTTCGCTCCTTCCGCCGTGGCCTCGTCCTCGTCCACGGTCTGGTAGCCGGTGATCATCGACTTCAGGTGATCGGTGGGGGTCCGGCCCGTCGACACGAGGTAGACGTGCAGGACGAAGAAGGTGAGGAAGAGCCACGACCCCAGGTTGTGCACCGGGGCCACCCAGCGCAGGCCGCCCACGGCGCTCGCCACCGACGGCCAGCGCCCCACCGCCCAGATGAGCACGCCGGTGGCGATCTGGAGCGGGAAGAGCACGTTGAGCAGCGCGAGGTAGGTGACCTGCTGGAGCGGGTTCAGCTTCTGGCCGGCGGCGTTCCGCGGGTGCGACTCGCCGTAGAAGATGCCCCGGGCCTGGTAGGTCATGTGCTCGAGGGTGCTCGCCAGGAAGCCCTTCGGCTCCGGGATGAAGTTGCGGATGGCGGCGGTGGTGAGGTGGTAGAAGAGGGCCAGGAACCCGTTCACCATGAGCACGACGGCGAAGGCGTTGTGGATGGCCACCGCCGCGGGCAGGCTCATCAGGTTCCACTTGCCGGTGCCGTGCACCTCGAGGCCGGTGACGATGAGGACGATCCCGGAGAGCGCCATCGTCCAGTGCCAGATGCGCTCGTAACGGCCGAAGACGTACTCCTTCGGCCCGTCCGCGTGCGCCACGTGGGCGCGCTTGCGGCGCAGCGCGAACCGCAGCCCGCCGTGCACGGTGGCCACGAGGAGCACCGAGAGGAAGGCCAGGAAGCCGATCCGGTTCGTCCAGGTCTGGCGGGAGTGGCCGAGGACGTGGAGCCCGTCCTGCGCCCCCTCGCGGTCGCGGTGCAGCGTGAGCCCTCCCGACGCGGTCGGGGTCACGAGGCCGGCCAGCGCCACCTTCGAGCCGTCCGGGGGGCGCGGGGGAACGCCCCCGGGCAGGTAGGACGCGACGAGGTAGTCCTCGGCGAGCCGGGAGTCCTCGGCGTGGCACGCCGAGCAGTCCTTGAGCGCGCGGTCGCGCGTGCTGATGCCGTGCACGAGCGGGTGCACCTCGAGGTCGCCCTGGATCACCGGGTCCTCCACGCCGAGCGCGCGGAGCCGGGCCGCCACGACCTCGACCTTGGCGGGGGTGTCGAGCCGGAGCTCGCCCTCGTCGATGCGGCCGTTCCGGTCCTGGTCGAGCGCCGCGGCGATCGCCGTCGCGGGCGCGCTCCCCTCGTTCCAGGCCTGGACCACCGTGGCCCAGGGCACCTCGACGCCGTCGGCACGGGAGACCCAGCGGTAGCGGCTGACGAGGTTCACCGGCGCGACGCGGCGGACGCCGTCGCCCTCCAGCCGCTCCACGAGCAGCGGACGGAGCGGGCGGACGAGGGCCGTGTTCAGCGTGTCGCCGGGGCGCCGCTCCACGTTGCGCAGGCGCACGGCGGGGGCGCCGGTGGCGGTGACCACCGTGGCGTCCACCATCTCCGCGGCCGGGCCCCTGGGCGCCGCGGCGTGGCAGGCGGTGCAGGAGAGGACCTCCACGTGCCGCTCCCGGTAGGGCAGGAAGGCGTGGGCCTTCATCGGGTCGTGACAGCCCCGGCAGTCCTGCTCGGCCAGGCGGTGGTCGGGACGCACCAGGAACTCGGCCTGGGTCTGGCGCCGCGGGTCGGCGGTGAGCCAGCGCAGCGCCCCCTGCTTGCCGTCGGTGCGGGCCGGGCTGTTGCGGGCGTAGTGGCAGGCGACGCAGTCGACGAGCTTCGCGGCGTGCACGTCCCAGGGCTGGGCGAGCCCGTCCTTGCCCTCGAGATCCAGGAAGGAGTCGCTCATCCGCTGGGGAGCGACGATGGCGCCCTCCCCCTGGGTGAGCGACCAGGTGCGCCCCGGTGCCGGGGCGGCCTCGAAGGCGGCCGGGATTGCGACGGGGGACCGGCCGTCCGAGACGATGCCGTGGCAGGCGGCGCAGTTGGCGGCGCGCGGCGTGCCGATGCGGATGGACTCGCGACGCAGCTTGCCCTCGGCGTCCAGCCGGTCGGCGCGGATCTCGAGCCGGCCGCCGTCCACGTGGCACTGGACGCAGGTGGCGGCGGCGCGCGGGGCCTGGTGCCCGGTGTGGGCGCGGATCCAGGCGGCGTCGTGGCACGTGCCGCAGGTCCTGTCCGCGTCCATCGCCTCGGCGGTGCGGACCTTCCGGCCGGCGGCGTCGAGCGGGGCGAAGAGCGGGTGGATGGGGTTCACCGGCTGCTGGGCCGACGTGGGCAGCGCCAGCGCGGCGGCGGCGAGGAGGGCGAGAAGCCCGGGGATCGAGCGGTTCACTTGCGGCCTCCGGTGCGGATGGGGTCCCCGGCGTAGCCGAGCGCCTTCCAGTCCATGCGCCCGCCCTCGCCGTGGCAGTCGGTGCAGCCGAGCGCCTTCTCCTTCGTGGACACCATGTGCGAGAGCGGCCAGTACATCTCGGTGGGGGCGAACCCGTACTTCCCGCTGTAGGGGAGCTTCCAGACCTCGGAGCCGAGGCGGAAGGCCTTGTCCCAGTCGAAGTTCGTCCAGTAGCCGTCCTTCCCGCCGGTCACCGGGGGGAAGAGGTAGTCGAAGCCGGCGTCGTAGGGCTGCTTGCCGCGGTGGATCTTGAAGGGCCAGATCTTCGCCTTCGGGTCGTCGATGCCGCCCAGCGGGGGGTTGAGCGCGGTGACGCGGCTCGGGTCGATCTTGTCGCCGATGAGGTAGCGCCCGACGTGGCCGTTGAACCAGCGGTACTCGGGCACCGCGCCCTGCTCGTAGGCGAACTCGCCCT
>DAOMFN010000155.1:0-5458 GCA_035429785.1 Anaeromyxobacteraceae bacterium | reverse complement strand
TCCTGCGCGTCGCACACGATCAGCACGTCCAGCCCTGCCCCGCCGCGCCACGTCCGGGCGCTCCTCCCGCGCCTGCGCGCGCGCCCGCGGATCGAGGAGCCACGCCTCGAACCGGTCCAGCGCGCGATAGGCGGTCGCGAGACTCCGGGCTCTCCCTTCGGTGTCCGGGTGCATCAGGACCAGGATGGCGGCGTCCATCAGGTCCTTAGCACCCTGCGCCTTGAGCTTGAGAGCCAGCAGGTCCTCCAGGGGATGCCCGCTGAAGGCCACCACCGAGAACCCGCCCGCGCGCACCGCGCGGGCGAACGGCGCGAGCGCCCCGGCCTGCTCGAAGGGCTCGCCCCCGAGGAGCGTCACGCCCTCGATCCGGTCGCGGACCGCGTCCACGCGCCGCAGCAGGTCGCCCGGCTCGACGAGGAACCCCCCGGCCGGGTCGAACATGTGCGGGTTGCAGCACCCCGGGCAGCGGATGGCGCACCCCTGGGTCCAGAGCGCGAAGCGGGCCCCCGGCCCCTCGGCCAGGGTGACGTCGACGACGGCTGCGACACGGACGGGAACCATGGCGACCCCGGGAAACGCTAGTCCCGACGGGGCCCGAAGGGCAACCGCGGCGCCGGGGCGGGCCGTGCGGCGAGGGGGCTCCCGGCGCGCTTGATCTCCCCCCTCCGGTGCGCGATCGTGCGGCCCCCGCCGCATCCCCCGCCGGAGGAACCTTGGCCCCCATCCCCAGCAGCGCCCTCGTCGAGAAGGCCGTCAACACCATCCGCATGCTCGCCGCCGACGGCGTGCAGAAGGCGAACAGCGGCCACCCCGGCATGCCCATGGGCGCGGCCGACATGGCCTTCGTGCTCTGGACCCGCCACCTCCGCTTCGACCCCGCCGAGCCGCGCTGGATCGACCGCGACCGCTTCGTGCTGTCGGCCGGCCACGGCTCGATGCTCGTCTACTCGCTGCTCCACCTCGCCGGCTACGACGTCACCCTCGACGACCTGAAATCCTTCCGCCAGCCCGGCTCCCGCACGCCCGGCCACCCCGAGTTCGGCCACACCGCCGGCGTGGAGGTGACCTCCGGCCCGCTCGGCCAGGGCTTCGCGAACGCGGTGGGCATGGCGCTCGGGCAGGCCATGCTGTCGGCCCGGCTCGGGCCCGGGAACCCCATCGAGGACCACTTCGTCTACGCCATCGTCTCCGACGGCGACCTCATGGAGGGGGTCGCCGCCGAGGCCGCCAGCATCGCCGGCCACCTCGGCCTCGGCCGCTGCGTCTTCCTCTACGACGACAACGAGATCACCATCGACGGGCGCACCGCGCTCGCCTTCTCCGGCGAGGACGTCTCGGCCCGCTTCGCCTCCTACGGCTGGCACGTGCAGCAGGTGGACGGCCGCGACCACGACGGCATCTCGCGGGCCATCGACGCCGCCAAGGGCGACCCCCGCCCCAGCCTCATCCGGGTGCGCACCATCATCGGCTACGGCTCGCCGAACAAGCAGGGGAAGTCGTCGGTCCACGGCGCGCCGCTCGGCGAGGAGGAGCTGAAGGCCACGAAGGAGTTCCTGGGCTGGCCGCAGGAGCCCCGCTTCCTCGTCCCCGACGACGTCCGCGCCTTCTGGGGCGAGGTGGTCGCGAGCCGCAAGGCCGAGCACGCGGCGTGGCAGCGACGTGCCGACGCCTGGCGCGCCACCCACCCGGAGAAGGCTGCACTCCTCGACGCCCACGTGAACCGGACCGTGCCCGCCGAGCTCGCCGCCCGGCTCCTCGAGGGGGCCGACGGCGCCGACGCCACGCGCAAGCTCTCCCAGGCGATCATCCAGAAGGCGGCCGCGCTCGTCCCGGCGCTGGTGGGCGGGTCGGCCGACCTCGCCGAGTCGAACCTCACCGACATCAAGGGCGCGGGCAGCGTGGCCGCCGACGCCTACGCCGCGCGCAACGTCCACTACGGCATCCGCGAGCACGCCATGGGCTCGCTCGCGAACGGGCTCGCCTACGACGGATTCCACGTCCCCTTCGTCGGCACCTTCTTCGTCTTCTCCGACTACATGAAGCCGCCGGTGCGCATCGCCGCGCTGGCCGGGCTCCAGGTGATCTACGTCTGGACCCACGACTCCATCTTCCTCGGCGAGGACGGCCCCACCCACCAGCCCATCGAGCACCTCACCGCGGCGCGCGCCATCCCGAACCTCCACGTGGTCCGGCCCGCCGACGGCCTGGAGACGGCGCTCGCCTGGGCCCATGCCCTCACCCGGCGTGAAGGCCCGACGGCGCTCGTCCTCACCCGCCAGAAGATCGCGAAGATCGAGCGCCCGGTCCCCTTCGACGCCGCCAAGGTGCAGCGCGGCGGCTACGTCGTCGCCGATCCCCCCGGCGCGAAGGTCACGCTCGTCGCCACGGGCTCGGAGCTCGCCACCGCCCAGGGCGCGGCGGCGCTCCTCGCCGCGAGGGGCGTCCCCTGCCGGCTCGTCTCGGTCCCCTGCCTCACCTGCTTCGAGGCCCAGCCCGAGGCGGTCCGCCGCGAGGTGATCCCGGCCGGACAGCGGGTGGCGGTCGTGGAGGCCGGTCGCGCGCTCGAGTGGTGGCGCATCGCCGGGTCGGACGGCCTCGTCCTCGGCATCGACGGGTTCGGCGCCAGCGCGCCGGAGAAGGCGCTCGCCGAGCGGTTCGGCTTCACGCCGGAGAAGGTGGCCGCGCGCGTGCAGTCCTGGCTTGCGGGTTGACGATCCGTCTGGCACCCTTTTGGGGTGCCGCCGCCCTCCATCCGATCCGGCGCCGCCTGCGCCGCGCTCCTCCTCCTGCTGCCCGCCGTGGCGTCCGCGGCCGGCTCCTTCACCTGCTCGGCGAAGGGGGGACCGGAGTGGCGCATCTACGAGAGCGAGCACGTGCTGCTCCGCACCGACCTCCCGCCCTCGAAGGCGGAGGAGATGGTCCGCGAGCTGGAGCTGGCCCGCGCCGCGGTGCTGCAGGCCATGTTCTCGAAGCCGCCGCCCATTCCCGGGAAGATCCACGCCATCGCCTTCGCGTCGGACTCCGAGTTCTGGGCGGTGGCCCCGGACCACGCCGCCGCCTACGTGACCTCCATCGACGGGTTCACCCCGCTCGTCGTGCTGCCCGGCACGCTGCAGGCCTCCACCCGGACGATGCTCATCCACGAGCTCACCCACCACCTCTCCTCGTTTCCCCTGCTGCGGAAGCCGATGTGGCTGAACGAGGGATTCGCCATGTACCTCGAGTCGATGGGCTCGGTGGCGCTGGGCGCGCGGATGACGGTGGGCTCGATCCCGGAGATGTACCCGCTGCCGCGGAAGCGCTCCCAGCGGGTGCTGGTGAAGGACCTGCTCGCCTGGAAGCGCATCGACCCCGACTGGGTGGGGGAGACGGTCCGCCGCCACTACCTCTCGTCCTGGTTCCTCGTGCACTACCTCGTGAACAAGCAGACGGCCGGCTTCTACGAGTTCTTCCGCAGGCTGGGGCGGGCCGAGGACCCGCGGGTCGCCTGGAAGGGCGCCTTCCCGCAGTGGGACCCGGACGTCCCCGACGCGCTCGACGACCTGGAGTCGAAGCTCGACACCTACGCGCGGGGCGAGTCGTTCCAGTACCACGAGATCGACCTGAAGATTTCACCCAAGGTCACCTCCCGGCCCCTGCCCCCGTCGGAGGTGCACACCTACCGGGCCATCCTCCTGCCCCACGGCGGCGAGACGCGGCCGGAGGTCCTGCGCGCGGAGGTGGACGAGGCGCTCTCCGAGGACCCGGCCGACCCGCTCGCCATCGCGGCGCTCTCCGGGCTCGACCCGAAGGCGGACGTGCTCCCCCTGGCCCGGGCCTCCGCGAAGGCCTACCCCGCCGACTGGCGCGCCTGGTCCCTGCTGGGAGACGCGCTCGCCAAGGGTCCCCGGGAGGAGTTCCTGGCGGCCCGGCGCAAGGCGGTGGAGGTGGGGCCCGCGGAGCCGGTGGCGCTCCACGAGCTGGCCCGCGACCTCGCCGCCGCTGGCGAGCCGAAGGAGGCGGCGGGCCCCGCCCTCGCGCTCCTCAAGCTCGCGCCCTACTCGCCGGCGACGCACGAGACGGTGGCCCAGGTGGCGATGGCGCTCGGGCTCTGCGCCGACGCGCTGCGGGCCCAGCAGCGGGCCATCGACACCCTCTCCGATCGCACGACGCCGGAGACCCGGAACGAGAAGGAGAAGGTCCTCGCCGGCTACGCCCAGCGCTGCGCCGCGGCTGCGGCTCCCGCCCCGGCTGCTGCACCGGCTCCGGGCTCACCGCCTCCCGCTCCACCGACCGCCCCGGCCGGGGGCAAGTAACGCGGCCGCGGACGTGGAAACGCCCCGCCTCCCGGACGGGAAGCGGGGCGTCGCGGGGCGGCGGTCGATCCGCCCGTGCCCCCTCGCGTGAGAGCTACCGCATCACCGGCTGGGCCTGAACCGGGGCCGGCATCGGCATGGCGACGGCCACGGGGCGAGCCTCGATCCGCTCGCCCTTCGAGAGCATCTTGAGCGACAGGGCGAGGAGCTTGGCGAGCAGCTCGGCCGAGCCGGGCACGTCGAGCTTGCGGTAGATGCGCTTGCGGCGGGCCCGGATGGTCTCCGGGGAGACGCCGGCGGCCGACGCGCTGTCCTTGCACGCGAAGCCCTGGGCGATGCGGAGGACCTCGGCGCGCTCCGCCGGGGTGAGGTTCGTGCCCTCGAGGAACCGGGCGGCAAACGGCTGCAGGATTTCGATGTCGATCTGGGCCATGGGTTCGTCCATTCCTTTCGA
Organism: Anaeromyxobacteraceae bacterium; assembly: GCA_035429785.1. Lineage (GTDB taxonomy): Bacteria > Myxococcota > Myxococcia > Myxococcales > Anaeromyxobacteraceae > CAIOAK01. The sequence goes on along the minus strand of DAOMFN010000155.1, from coordinate 709 downwards.
AGCTGGCTCCGGATCCCAACCGCCGCGGGTCTTCCCGTGCTGCTTTCCCCCCCCGCAAACCCGGCCGGGTTTCCGGGAGGTACGATAGCAACGACCCGGCTGGTTGCCACCCCCCCGGGACGAGATTCCGTGCCCCTCAGTATGGGTACGGAAACACGAGCGAATCCGTCCACGACCGGAACTGTAAATCCGGAGGCAGACCCCCAAGGGGCTGTAAACACTTGTCTTTGATGCCTCCGTCCGGGACGCCCCGTTCCGGCCGGGGGGCAACCTGTCAGGGCTTGACGATTCGTCCCACTTGGGGCGTAAGCGTTTTGTCTACTTCCGCCAGCCGGTTCCAGTCCATCTGGGGCGACCGGAGGTCGGCCGCCGAGCGCACCCCGACGGGCAGCGGGACGTCCTTCCGGAGCGGGAGCAATCCCGGCACCCGGGCGGCGAGGAGCTGCTCGGCGTCGGCCCCGGACATCCACCCCGCCAGCGAGTGGACCGCCGCCGCCGGGAGTCCACGCTGGGTGATGGCCGCCGCGGTGGGGAACACGAGCGTCCCGAAGCCACCCTGGTCCGGGTAGACGACCTCCAGGCCCGCGGCGCTGGCCGCCCCGGCCGCGCCCTGCTCCGACCCGGCCAGCCCGAAGGCGGCCTGGCCGGAGGCCACGAGCGCCTGGACCCCGGCGTCGTCGGGCGCGACCTGGGCCCGCTGCCGCAGGAT
>DAOMFN010000154.1:0-5473 GCA_035429785.1 Anaeromyxobacteraceae bacterium | reverse complement strand
CCGGCGCAGCTGCACCATGTACTGGTAGTGGTACACGGTCCCGAGCACGAGGACGCCTCACCCTGAGCGTCGGCTGGTCCTACCGCCGCTGACTGGAAAAGGAACGGCCGGCCCCCGGAGGAGCCGGCCGCCCGATGCTTCGATGCCCTCGGCCTAGTTCGTGATCACGAAGTCGACGCGCTGGTTCTTGTAGCGCCCCTCCTTCGTGTCGTTCGTGGCGATGGGCTGGTTCCAGCCGAAGCCGACGGCCTCGAGCCGCTCGGGGGCGATGCCGCCCTTCTCGACGAGGTAGGCCTTCACGGCCTTCGCGCGGAGATCGGAGAGCTTCAGGTTGAACTCGGCGCCGGCCTTGCCGCGGGCGGCCGACTTCGGATCCTTCGAGGCGTGCCCCTCGACCCGCACGTTGATGTTCGGGTTCGCCTTCATGACCGTCGCCACGTCGTTCAGGATCTCGTAGGACTTCTCCTGGATGACGTCCTTGTTGGTCTGGAAGAAGATCACGTCGTCGATGACGATCTTCTTGCCCTCGACCTTGGCGTGCTTGGTGGCCGGCGGAGGCGGAGCCGGGGCCGGCTTCGGCGTGACCTTCACGTCGATCGCGACCGCATCGACGATCCGGTAGTCCACCTTCTGGCCCACGGAGACGCCGTCGAGCAGCACCGGGTTCTCGACCCGGACCGGGAAGGCGCGCCCCTCCGGACCGGTGAAGGTCACGGTCTTCGCGGCCTTGTCGATGGAGGCGACGGTGGCGGTGCCCTCGGCCACGACCTCACCGGCCTCGACGACCTGGTTCGAGCGGGAGGCGGACTCGAAGGCGGCCACGACCTCGGACTGCAGGGCGGCCTGGCCGCCCTTCTCGGTGACGAAGGTGGCGGAGCGGTAGGTCTCGGCGACGATGCCGTCCTCGACGTTGATCTTCTCGAGCCCCTGGATGTTCTTGCCGGTCCGCACGGTGCGGACCGTTCCGCTCGGCCCCTTGATGGCGACCTTCCGGCCGGCCGGGTCGACCGAGGCCACCACGCCCTCGAGCCTCCCCGTCTCCACCGAGCGGAAGGCCAGGACCTTGTAGTTCATCTTCGGATCGGGCGTGAACCCCTGGGCGTCGGCGTTACCGGCAACGAGGCCGATGGCCACGACCGCGACGGCGAAAAGGATCCTCTTCATCGGATTGGTTCTCCTTCCCAGTGCAAGGCGGCTTCGGGCCGCCCCTTCGAGCGGGAATCTGAACTATTCGTATATCCCACACGAGGTCAAATCTCCGCGCATTTCGTTCGCGCGCCCCATCGTCGCATCGCGTCACGGGCGGGGCCTGCGCAGGCCCCCGTCGGGTACTCCGTCGCGATCAGGGGTTCGACTGCGGGGAAATACCCGACCAGTTCCGCGGGTCCTGCGGTCCAGCGGCCGGCCGGACCTCCACGGGGAACCCGGTCAGGTGCGCCATGCCGCTCACCCGCTCGAGGGCGTCCGGCCCGTCCGCGGCAAGTAGATTCACGTTCACGCCACGCGTCCGTGACGCGATCGACAGGCCCGCCGCGTGCTGGTGCCCCCACCCGTGGGGCAGCGCCACCGTCCCCGGCATGAGGTCGGCGAGGAGCTTCACCGGCAGGCGCACCGTGGCCGTGGGGGTGGAGACGTCGGCCAGGCCGCCGTCGGCGAGGCCGATGCGGCTCGCGTCGTCGGGGTGGACGTAGAGCCAGTTCGTCCCCGGCGCGGCGAACGCCGGGATGTTGTGCGTCCAGGAATTGTGGGTCCCGACCGCCCGCCGCGTGATGAGCTTCACCTGGTCGGGGCGCGCCCGCTCCCGCTCGAAGTCGCCCTCCAGCTTGCCGGCGTGGGCGAGCAGGCCGGCGGGGGCGAGGTCGACGAGCCGGTCGTCGGTGACCACCCGGGTGCCCAGGAAGTCGCCGGCGACGTGCTCCTCGCGCAGGCGGCCGTGCGGCTCCCGGAGCAGGGAACCGAACGACCCCTGGCCCGTGGCCCGGAGGATGCCGGAGAGGAGCAGGCGCTGCGGGAGGGCGGGCTGCCGCCCCCGGCGGGAGGCCACCCGCTTCATGAGCTGGAGCGCGCGCTGGGCGACGGCCGACCCGAACAGGTTGACGCCGCTCGCCCGGCAGAGGTCGAGGTAGATGGTGGCCTCGTCCCGGACCTCCCCCGGGGCAGGCAGCAATGCCTCGGTGGCCTGGAGGTACGGCCGCCGCTGCAGGCCGAGCATGAGCGGGAAGACGAACGGCAGGTCGGGCCGCTCGAGGGGCGAGGTGCAGGGCAGGACGTAGTGGGCGACCGAGCCGGTCTCGTTCCGGAAGAGGTCGAGGGTGACGAGCAGCTCGAGCTTGCCGAAGGCCTCCCGGAGCCGGCCGGAGTTCGCCATCGTGAGGAGCGGGTTGCCCCCGGTGACGAAGAGCGCCCGCACCTGGCTCTCGCCCGGCGTGAGGATCTCGTCGGCGAGGATGCCTCCGGGGAACCCGTCGTTCACCGAGCCGAAGTCGCCCACGCGGGAGCGGTCGCGCCGCATCAGGGTCCCGGTCTTCTTCCCGAAGGCGGCGAAGTCGATCACCCCGTGGCCCACCAGGGTCCCGCCGGGCCGGTCCAGGTTGCCCGAGACCAGGTTCGCCACCTCCTGCAGCCAGAAGGCGAGCGAACCGTTCGAGCCCATGTTGACGCCGGTGGAGGAGTAGAGCGCCGCTCCGTCGGCGGTCCGGAAGGACTCGACCATCTCCCGGAGCTTCCCGGGCGGGATGCGCGTGACCTCCGCGGTCCGCTCCGGCGTCCACGGCTCGCAGAGGGCGCGGATCGCGTCGAGCCCCCGGGCCACCGTGGCGATCCGGGCCTCGTCCACGCCCCCGGCGAGGAGCTCGCGGAGGAACGACAGGTAGAAGAAGACGTCGGTGTCCGGGCGGATGAAGACGTGCTCGCCGGCGGCCCTCGCCGTCTCCGTCCGGCGGGGATCCACGACCCAGACCTTCCCTCCGCGCTGCTCGATCTCCTGGAGCGCGCGGGCCGGGTTCGGCACCTGGAGGAAGCTCCACTTCGAGATCACCGGGTTCGCGCCGACGATGACGAGGCAGCGGGTGCGGTCCAGGTCCGGGAAGGGCTGGGTGAACGGGAAGCCGTACATCTCCCGCGCCACGGCGAACTTGTTGGCGCAGTCCTGCGTGGACGACGAGTACATCGACCGCGAGCCGAGCCCGGTCATGAAGCCCTGGGCGAAGACCGGGTGGAGCACGCCGAACCCGGCGGCGGTGCCCACGTACATGGCGATGCTGTCGGGCCCGTGGTCGGCGCGGAGCTGCCGGACCTTCCGGCCGATGGCGCCGATGGCATCGTCCCAGCCCACCCGCTCCCACCGGTCGCCGACGCGCCGCTCCGGAGCGAGCAGCCGGTCGGGCGATGCGTACATCTCGTGCTGGTGGATGCCCTTCGGGCAGGAGAACCCGGCCGTGGCGACGTGCGCCTCGTCGGCGCGGATGGAGACGATCCGGTCCCCGTCGAGCGTGGCCTCGAGGCCGCAGAGCGATTCGCAGATCCTGCAGAAGGTGGTCTGGGTACGGATGGCGGCCTCCCGGGTTCGGGTGCTCATACCACCGGAACCTGCCCGCGGTCAGCGTCCGATCAGGCGGCGTCCCTCGGCCACCCAGTCGGCGGCGTCCGGGTCGTCGATCCAGGGAGCCTTCCCGGCGAGTTCGAGCGCCCGGCCGATGGCCTCCCCGGCGCGCGTGCGATCGTCGTTGCGGATCAGGGCCTCCGCGAGGGCGAGGTGGTTGGGCGGGTATCCGGGAGCGAGCTCCACCGCCTTCCGGGCGTGGACCAGGGCCTCCTCCACGTCCCCCGGCCCGATGGGCCAGCCCGGCGCCCGGAGGAGCAGGATGGCGAGCACCCGCGAAGGGCCGGCGTTGTCGAGGAGCGGAGCGTCCCGCTCGACCTCCCGGAGCAGCTGGGCCATGCGCTTCAGCGAGTCCTCGACGGTGGTCGGCCGGTCCCGGGCCTGCATGCCCAGCGCCACCGCCAGCCAGAACTTGCACTCCGCCGCCTCGGGCGCCCGGCGCAGGCACCACTGCCCGGCCTGGACCCCGCTCACGGCGAGCTCCTTCCGCACGCCCGTGTCCTGCTCCCGCTCGCCGAGCCACGACTTCGCGCGGATGGCGCAGACGAGGCCGGCCGTTCCCGCCTCGTCCGCGCTCGCGGCGGCGAGGCACAACCCCTCGGCCCGCCGGACGGCGTCCTTGTCCGGCCGCCTCGCGTACTCCTGCTCCGCCTCCGCGAGGAGCTCGGCCGCCGGGGCCGACCCCGTCGGCTGCCGCTGCAGGGCGGCGATCGGCGGCGGCTCCTTCAGCGCCGAGGCGCAGCCGGCGCCGAGCAGCACCGCCAGCCAGCCCGCCCGGGATCGGCTCACCGCGACGCCGCCGCGTACGCCGAGCGAGCGGCGGCCAGGGTCGCTGCGTCGATCGGCCCGAATCCCTGGAGCCGGATGGCCTCGAGCGCGGCCGATCCCTCCGGCGTACCGGGCAGGGCCTGGAGCGCCCGATCGAGCACCTTCCACCGTTCCGGCGGCAGGCGCTTGCCCACGGCGACGACGAGCCCGGTCGGAAGCGGCGCGGAGCGGGCCACGACCTCGAGCTCCGCGGCGAACGGCAGTCCGGGCAGCGCCGCCGCCTGGGCGCCGTCGAGCAGCACGGCGACGTTCTCGCCCTGGGCCGCCTTGCGGAGCGCGGAGAGCACCTGGCTCGTCTGGACCACCTTCACCGTCGCCGGCATGCGCCCCCAGGCGGCGAGCGCGGTCCCGGTCACGAAGGCGGGGGCGTAGCCGGCGATGGAGCTCACCTGCCAGCCGTCGAGGGACGCCGGCCCCGTGATCCGCCCCTTCCTGGCGACGAGCGCCCAGGTCTCGGTGGCCCCCGTCCCCTTCTGGGAGGCCACGAGCCTCGCATCCAGCTTCAGGGCCTCCGCCTCCCGGAGGAAGAACGGGAGGGACACCATCCCGAAGGCGGCGTCCGGGCGCCGTAGCCGCTCCACGCCGGGTCCGTCCTTCTCCACGTAGGTGGCGGTGATGGAGCCCGCGGGCCACCCGGCCTGCGTCGCCAGTGCGGCAGCGAAGCGGTCCATGGACGGCTGGGCCTCGGCGGTCGTGCCGGGGTAGCCGGGCGCCACGGCGACGAAGCCCACGGGGTCTGCGGTCAGGGCCAGGCTGAGGAGCAGCGGTGCGAAGGTCATTCGGCCTCCCACCTGGAATCTAACCCGGGGGCGCCGAAGCCCCAAGGCGTCTCCGCGCCAGCCCCTTGACCCGGCACGGCTCCTCCGCAGAGTCTGTTCCCGTGCCCACGGACACCCTCCCCGCACGACGGCGCGCCGCCCGCCGCCTGCTGGCCGCGCTCCCCGTCCTCGCCATCGCGATCCTCGCTCCCGCGCCGGCCCTGCCCGCCCCGGCGCCTGCTGCCGGCGCCGGCGAGGTCATGCTCCGCGACGCACGGGTCCTCCG
>DAOMFN010000153.1:0-5487 GCA_035429785.1 Anaeromyxobacteraceae bacterium | reverse complement strand
CCCCCGGCCGCGTCCCGCGGCGGCCGGAGCTTCAGCTTCCCGTCGCCCAGGTAGGCCTCGATGACCTTCGGGTCCCGGCGGACCTCCTCGGGACGGCCGTGGGCGATGGTGAGCCCGTGGTCGAGCACGAGGACCCGCTCCGAGACCCCCATGACGAGCCGCATGTCGTGCTCGATGACCAGGATGGCGAGCGAGAACCGGTCGCGGATGCGCCGGATGAGCTCCATCAGCGCGACCTTCTCCGACGCGTTCATCCCCGCCGCCGGCTCGTCGAGGCAGAGCACCCGCGGCCCGGTGGCCAGCGCGCGGGCGATCTCGAGGCGCCGCTGCTCGCCGTAGGGCAGGTTGCGCGCCAGCTCGTCGCGCCGGTGGGAGAGGTCCATCACCGCGAGGAACTCGTCGGCCCGCTCCCGGATGCGCGCCTCCTCGGCGTCGTGGGTGGGGGTGAGGAGCCAGGCGGAGGTGAACCCGCTCCGCGACCCGGCGTGGCAGGCGATGCGCACGTTGTCGAAGGCGGTGAGGTCCTTGAAGAGGCGCACGTTCTGGAAGGTGCGCGCGACGCCGAGCTCGCAGATCTGGTGGGGTCGCAGCCCGTTCACCCGCCGTCCGGCTACCTCCACGTCCCCCTCGGTCGGCGCGTAGACGCCGGTGAGCGCGTTGAAGGCGGTGGTCTTCCCGGCGCCGTTCGGCCCGATGAGGCCGACGAGCTCGCCGGGCGCGAGCGCGAGGTCGAACCCGGACAGGGCGGTGAGCCCGCCGAAGCGCATGACCACGCCGCGGGCGCGGAGCGCCGGCGCGCCGGGGCCGGTCACGACGCCCCCCCGCCCTGCCGGCGCCTCAGCCACCGGGGCACCGACTCCCACAGCTCGCGCGTGCCGAGCAGCCCGCTGGGGCGCGTGAGCATGAGGACGATGAGCAGCATCGAGAAGATCACCATCCGGTACTGGTCGAGGCCGCGCAGCCACTCCAGCGCCACGGTGAGCACCGTCGCGGCGATGATCGAGCCGGAGATCGAGCCCATGCCGCCCAGCACGACCATCACCACGACCTCCATCGACTTCACGAAGGTGAACATCCGCGGCGTGACGAGCTGGATCTTGTGGACGAGGAGCGCCCCGGCGAGGCCGGCGAAGGCCGCCGAGATGACGAAGGCGCGGACCTTCCACCCCACCGTGTCGACGCCCATGGCCTCGGCGGCCACCTCGTCCTCGCGGATGGCCAGCAGCGCCCTCCCCTGCGTGGAGAGGAGCAGGCGCCGGGCCATGACCACGGTGGCGACCACCCCCATGCCGGCCCAGACCACGTTCGTGTAGGGTGGGAGGCCGGAGATGCCGGTGGCCTGCCCCAGGAACCGGGTGTTCTCGATGACCACCCGGATGATCTCGCCGAAGCCGAGGGTGACGATGGCGAGGTAGTCGCCGCGCAGCCGCAGGGACGGGATGCCCACCACGAGGCCCGCGACGGACGCCGTCGCCATCCCGGCGACGAGCGCGAGGAAGAAGATCACCTGGTCGGACACGTCGGCCCGGAGCCCCAGGATCTGCACGTCGGCGAGGCCGGTGGTGAGGAGCGCCGCGGTGTAGGCGCCGACCGCCATGAAGGCGGCGTGGCCGATGGAGAACTGCCCGGTGAAGCCGTTCACGACGTTGAGCGAGACGGCCAGCACCACGTTCACCGCGATCGACACGAGCACGATGGTGACGTCGGGCGGGGAGGCGCCCTGCAGGAGCCAGAGGAGCGGCAGGGCCACGAGGAAGGGCGCCACCGAGCGCAGGACGAGGCGCGCGCGCCGCATCACACCTTCTCCACGGTGACCCGCCCGAGCAGCCCCTCGGGACGGAGCAGGAGGACGAGGATGAGCACGGCGAAGGCGATGCCGTCCCGGAACGACGAGACCGTGTAGCCCGCCACCATCTCCTCGGCGAGCCCGAGGACGATCCCGCCCAGCATGGCCCCGGGGACGTTGCCGATGCCGCCGAAGACCGCCGCCACGAAGGCCTTCAGGCCGGGCATGAGCCCCATGATGGGGTCGATGCGCGGCCGCGACCCGGCGACGAGCAGGGCCGCCACCGCCGCCAGCACGCTGCCGAGCACGAAGGTGAGGGAGATGACCCGGTTCACCGGGATGCCCATCAGTCCCGCCACCTTCGGGTCGAAGGAGACGGCCCGCATCGCCGTGCCGAACCGGGTCCGGTAGACGATCCACTGGAGGCCGAGCATGAACCCCACCGCCACGAGGAACGAGACCACGTCGTAGTTGGAGACGTGGACGCCGCCGAGCACCGTCCAGTCCACGCGCGTGAAGGGCTCGGGGAAGAAGCGCGGCGTCGGTCCGGGCGGGAAGTCGGCGGGGAGCGCGGCGACGAGCCCGTCGAGCCAGCCGGGCACGCCCCAGCCGAGCCCGCGCAGCATCTCGGTGAAGGTGCGCCCCTGGGCCTGGAGGCCGGGGAGCTGGAAGCCGAACTCGAGGAGGAAGGAGACGCCGATGGCGGTGATGAGGGTGGCGAGCCGGGGCCGGTTGCGGAGCGGCCGGTAGGCGAAGCGCTCGATGGCCCAGCCGAGCGCGCCGGCGACCGCCATCGCCCCGACGAAGACCACCACCGCCTTCCCCAGCGTGGGGTGATCGCGGACGTCCAGCGCGGTGGCGATGTAGAAGCCCGCGAACGCGGCGACCATGTAGACGTCGCCGTGCGCGAAGTTGATGAGCTTCAGCACCCCGTAGACCATCGTGTAGCCCAGCGCGATGAGGGCGTAGATGGTCCCGAGGGAGACGCCGTTGACGACGTGCTGGAGGAACTCGGTCAAGCGTCCGTCGGCCCGTGCGGGAAGGCGGCCGGCGTCAGGGGGCGACGGAGGTCACGAAGACCGACTTCCCGTCCTTCACCTCGAGGACCACCGCCGGCTTCACGGCGTCGTGGTTCGCGTCGATGGTGATGATGCCGGTGACGCCCGGGTAGTCCTTGGTGGCCGCGATGGCGTCGCGGAGCGCCGCACCGGAGCCGTCGGCGGCGCGGTTCATCGCGTCGAAGCCCACCATGGCGGCGTCGTAGCCCTGGGCGGCGAGGCCGTCGGGAACGGTGCCGAAGCGGGCCTTGTAGGCCTTCACGAACTCCTGGATGCGGGGGCTCGGGTCGTCGGGCGAGTAGTGGTTCGAGTAGTAGGACCCCTCGATGGCCTTCCCGCCGATCTCGTAGAGCTTGGCCGAGTCCCAGCCGTCGCCGCCGAGGAGCGGCTGCTTCATGCCGAGCTCGCGGGCCTGCCGGGCGATGAGGGCCACGTCGGTGTAGTAGCCGGGGACGTAGATGACCTGCGGGTTCTTGTTCTTGATGGCGGTGAGCTGCGCCTTGAAGTCCTGGTCGCCGGCCTTGTAGCTCTGGTCGTCGACGATGGTCCCGCCGAGCTCCTTGAACTTGGCGAGGAAGTAGTCGGCGAGCCCCATCGAGTAGTCGTTGCCGACGTCCCGCAGGATGGCGACCTTGTCCACCTTGAGGTCGCTGCGGGCGAACTTGGCGGCCACCGTCCCCTGGAACGGGTCGATGAAGCAGACGCGGAAGACGTAGGGGCGGACCTTGTCCTTGTCCTTCGTCACGCGTGGATTCGTGGACGAGGGCGTGATCATCGGCGTGCCGTTCGCGTCGGCGACCGGGGCCATGGCGAGCGAGCGCGAGGAGGCCACCTCGCCGAGCAGCAGGTTCACCTTGTCGTTCACCACGAGTCGCGTGGCGGCCACGGCCGCCTCCTCGGGCTTGCCCTGGCTGTCGTAGGTGCGGAGCGCGATCTGCTTCCCCTTGATCCCGCCCTTGGCGTTCCACTGCTCGATGGCGAGCTTGATGCCCTGGTCGGTGGACTGGCCGAAGGTGGCCTCCGACCCGGTCATGGATCCGACGTGGCCGACCAGGATCTTGTCCCCCGCCGGGGCGGGCGCAGCGGCCTTGGCCGCCGGGGCCTCCGCCTCGGGCTTCTTGCCCTGGCAGGCGGCGACGGCGAGGGATGCTGCGAGGAACGCCACGGCACGGGTCGAGCGCATCGAAACCTCCGGTCGAGAAAGGCGTTTCAGCGATCTAGCACACGCGAGGGGGGGCGGGGAAACGGCTCGCGGCCTGGCGCCGTCAGGCGGCGGTGGGGTCCCTGCCGGCCGCCGTCCGGGGGAGGGACGCGGCGAGCGCCAGGGCCTCGGGGCGTCGCAGGCTGTCCAGGACACGTCCGGGCTCCGGAGCGGGACCCGCCCAGGCCAGGAGCCTCCCGACGCGGGCCCGGGCCTCCGCGAGCCGCTCCCGGGTGACCCGACCCCGCTCCACCGCCTCGCGGAGCAGGTCGATGGCCCGGTGCTGGACCTCGGCGCGGTGGCAGACGAGGAGGCCGTCCACCCCTGCCGCGACCGCGCCCGGCACGACCTCCTCGAGCGGGAAGTGCGCGGCCACCGCCGACATCTCCAGGTCGTCGGAGAGGGCCGGGCCGTCGAAGGCGCAGACGTCCCGGAGCAGCCGCATCACCTCCGGCGAGAGGGTGGCGGGGCGCCGGGGGTCGAGCGCCTCGAAGACCACGTGGGCGGTCATCACCGAGGCGACGCCCGCCGCCGCCAGCGCCCGGAACGGGAGGAGCTCCACGGCCTCGAGCCGGGAGAGCGGGTGCGGGATGCGGGGCAGCTCGACGTGGGAGTCCTGGCTCGTGTCGCCGTGGCCGGGGAAGTGCTTGGCGCAGGCCGCGACCCCGCTCGACTGGAGCCCCCGCGCGATGGCGGCGCCCAGGCGGGCCACGCGCTCCGGGTCGCGCCCCAGCGACCGGTCCCCGATGACGGGGTTCCGGGGGTTCGTGTCCACGTCCACGACGGGCGCGTAGTCCTGGTCGATGCCCACCGCCCGGAGCTCCCGGCCGAGCAGGGCGCCGACCTGCCGGGCGAGCGCCTCGTCCCCCCGGTCGCCGACGGCGCGCATGGGCGGCAGCTCGGTGAAGCCGTGCCGCTCCCGGAGCCGGGCGACCCGCCCGCCCTCCTGGTCCACCGAGACGAGGAGGGGGCGCCCCGCCGCCCGCTTCAGCTCCGCCACGAGCTCGGCCACCTGCGTGGCGCTCTCGACGTTCCGGGCGAAGAGGATGACGCCGTAGACCCCGCGCCGCACGAGCTCGAGCACCTCCGCCGACGGGGTGGTGCCGTGGAAGCCCACGCAGAGGAGGCCGGCGCAGTCGGCGTCGAGTCGGGAGGGCATCGCCGCGCCATGATGGCGGCGGGTCAGGCGACGAGCAAGCCCTCGGCCAGGAAGGCGGCGACGGCGAGGAGCAGCAGCCAGGACCACAGCGGCACCTGCCGGTCGGCGGCCTGGCGGCCGTCGGAGGCCACCCGCGCGAGCGCCTCGCCGCCGAACCAGGCCGTGAGCTCGGCCGGCTCCAGCCGGCGCGTGTCCGACTCGCGCGGGTCGGGCCAGGCCGCGAAGGCGAGCCCCGGGTCGATCCGTTCCCCTCCGGTGGCGACGTCCCGTACGCGGACCTGCC
>DAOMFN010000152.1:0-5500 GCA_035429785.1 Anaeromyxobacteraceae bacterium | reverse complement strand
CCCCGCAGCGGGGCCTACGTCTACGACCGGCAGCCCGGCAAGGGCGGCAGCCTGAAGATCCAGGACCAGATGGTCTTCCTCTGCAACATGGACAGCCGCGTCGCCAACGCCGCCCTCGTCCCCGCCGACGCCCAGATGGTGTCGCGCTGGTTCGTCGCCGCCGACGGCAGCGTGAAGGGGCGGAGCGACGGCCTCGTCACCGGCGGCAACCTGGTCGCCCCCATCGACCGGATCGTCGGCGTGACCTGCCACGGCGCGGCGGCCGACCGGCGCATGCCCACCGAGGGCTACTGGCTCATGAAGGCGGAGAACGCCGCAGGCGACACCGTCGTCGGGTTCAACTCGATGATGGCCGGGGACGGCACGGCCACCCCCTGCGACCCGGCCTTCGGCGCCGTCCCCACCCTCGCCGACGCGACGAACGACTTCACGGCCTGGCCGGCGTCGTACGCCGACGGCGCGCCCTACCCGTTCCCCACCCCGTAGCAGGAGCCGGCGCGTCCGGCTGGAAGGGGGAGGCCTCCGGATCCGTCCGGGGGCCTTTCTCGTTCCACCAGCCGGACGCGGGCTACCCCGCGGTGCCGTGCCCCGAGCCGCGGGTGTAGTCGTACTCGGAGCCGAAGATGCTGTGGGGGATGAAGTAGACCGCGAGCGTGACGGCGGTGGCCGCGATCACGGCGACCCGTGCGGCCCGCGGCGCGCGCGCCCGCCAGGCCACGGCCCCGGCCAGCACCCAGGCCACGAGCTCCACGAGGACCTTGTTGTCGGTCCAGTCGTAGCCGAACGGCCATCCCGACCAGTACACGCCGAAGGCGTACTTCTGCACGATCGGCCCGAGGACGAAGGCGCCGAGGAGCAGGGAGCCGATGGTGGCGGCGATGAGCCCGCGCACCGGGCCGCCCACCACGGCCTGGAGGCCGGTGCGGAGCGCCAGCGTCATGGAGAGGAAGACCACCAGGATGTGGACGAGGAGCACGGCGTGGGGGACGGGCGCCTTGTAGCGCGCGTAGACCGGCCGCTCGCCCGTGACCGAGCGCGGCCCGGAGCCGTCGTCCACGAGCACCTGGTACTCGTACTTCCCGGCCCGCTCCGGGAGCGAGGGGAGAACGGCGCCGAGGCCGCGTACCTCCGCCGCCGAGCCGCGCCGGGAGAAGCGGAACGTGCCCGGCGCCATGGGCTTCTCGCTCCAGGGGTCGTTCGACTTGAAGCGGCGGTACCGGACGGACGCCGAGACGCCGGGCGGCACCGGATCCTTCAGCATGATCTGGAGCCCGGTGCCGATCTCCTCGCTGCGGAGGAACGTGAAGGCGACGTCGCCGCGCGCGGTGGGGAACCTCCCCTCGAGCGGGTAGGTGGGCCCGGTGCGGTTCTGGAAGGCGAAGCAGAGGACGGTGAGGGCCGCGGCCACGGCCCAGAGGAGGACGCGCTTCACGCGGGGGGCTCCTCCGGCTACTTCCGCTCGGCGAGGGTGACGTTCACGACCTGGACCTTGCCGTCGCGCGCGTACTCGAGCTCGAGCACGTCGCCGGGGCGCTGGTCGACGAGCGCGTACTGGAGGTCCTGCAGGTTCATGATCTTCTTCTTGCCGAGGCGGAGAACGACGTCGCCTCCCTTGAGGCCCGCCTTCTCCGCCGGGCTGCCGGGCATGGTGCCGGTGAGGAGCACGCCGGGCTCCTGCCGCTCCGCGAAGTCGGGGATGGTGCCGAGGGAGGGGCGGCTCCCGCGTCCCCCTCCGCCGCCCTGGGACGGGGTCGCCGCGGCGACGCGCGTCACCTCGAACCGCGTCGGCCAGTCCGCCGCGTCCCGGGCGGCTCGCCAGGCGAGCCGGGCCGCCTCGCCCAGGCCGGCGGCGTCGATCTTGTCGGCGGTGTCGCTCACCCGGTGGTAGTCCGTGTGCGCCCCGTTGAAGAGGTAGAGCACGGGGACGTCCTTGGCGTAGAAGCTGGCGTTGTCCGAGGACCCGAACCCGTCGCCGCCGATCTCGACCTGGAGCGCCACGGGGGGGCTGCGCCCGGCGATCTCGCGGATGAAGTCCCGCATCCCCTTCGCGGTGTCGGCGCCGTGGACGTAGAGCTTTCCCTGCCTCGGACGCCCCACCATGTCGAGATTCACCATCAGTTGCATCCTCGGGACCGGGCAGCCCGGCGGAGGGTTCTTCACGAAGAAGGCCGAGCCCAGGACGCCCAGCTCCTCGGCGCTGAAGGCCACGAAGACCACGGGCCTCCGCGGAGCCGCCTCCGCGGCGAAGGCGCGCGCGACCTCGAGCATCGCGGCCGTGCCCGAGGCGTTGTCGTCCGCTCCGAGATGCGGCTTGCCGATGTCGGCGGGCGCGGCGGACGCGTCGCCCCCGAGCCCCAGGTGGTCGTAGTGCGCTCCCACGATCACGCACTCGCCGGCCACGGCCGGGTCGGAGCCGGGGATCTTCCCGGCGACGTTGTAGGTGGTCGCCCGGTCGTGCGCGATGCTCACCTCCACGCTCCCGCGCACCCCGAGCGCCCTCGAGCGCGGCTTCAGGTCGGTGGCGATCGGCGCGGCGAGGGTCGCGACGTCGACGCCGGCTCCCAGGAGCGCCCCGAGGGTCGCGCGCGCTGCCACGATGCCGGCGCGCGAGCTGCTCGCCCCCTTCCACGGGGGCAGCTCGTCGGTTGCCGGGTGGTTCCAGTCGTCGCGGACCGCGATGACCGCGGCCGCGCCGTGATCCCGGGCGTTGGTCGCCTTGTAGCGCCACTCCCCGTACCGGTAGTTCTTGGGATCGCGGAAGGGCGAGGCGGCGTCCTGCTCCCGGGGGAAATCCTGGGCCACCACCACGATCTTGCCCTTCACGTCGATGCCGGCGTAGTCGTCGAAGCCGAGCTCCGGTGCGGTGATGCCGTACCCGGCGAACACGAGCTCGCCCTCCACCTTGCCGTCGTCGCTGAACGCGAAGGGCAGCCAGTCCACGCCGAGCTTCTGCTCCTTCCCTGCGAGCGAGAGGCGGTTCGCGTCCAGGAGTCGCGCGCCCACCGGCGCCTCGAACGGCTGGCGGAAGCCGTCGGCGAACGCCGGAGCGAGGCCCAGGGCCTTCATCCGGGCCTCGATCCAGGATGCCGCCTCGGCGATGCCCGGCGTGCCCACGCCGCGCCCGGCGCGCTCCGGATCGGCGAGCCAGGTCACGTCGGCCTTGGCGCGGGCGCCGTCGAACTTCGGATCGGCGGGCGTGGGGATCGGGCGGGAGGGGGCGCAGGCTGCGGCCAGGACGGCGGCGGCGAGCAGGGTCGGTCGGCGCATGGCCGGCAACTCTAGTCCCGAACCGGATGGGTCGAAAGAGGTCGGTATTCGCGGAGGAAGTGCTTTTTTGCAGGCGCCGGACAGGTCCGGCTGGGGATCCCCCGCCGGAGTGCGACGCCCTTCGGGGCGGGCGGCCGTGTCCCGTGATTGCTAGACTCCGGTCACCGGAACCCCGGAATCGCGATGAACCGGCCCACGTCCCCGTACCGGCGAATCCTCGCTCCCGTCCTCCACCGCCCCACGTCGCGGCTCGCCCAGGGCCTGCCCCCCTGGTCCAGGGTGAAGCCGACGGCCTTCCTGCGGTCCTATTCGGACGAGTCGTTGAAGCCGGGGCGCCTGCTCGTCATCGAGGTCTTTCCCCCGAGCGGCGGCTCGATCACGCTCCTCGTCGAGGTGGAGTCCTGCGACCCGATGCCGGCGGGGTTCGCCGCCCGGTACGACATCGGGATGCGCGTCCTCCGCGACGAGCAGTCCCTGATGGATCGCCTGGAGCCGGTCCTCTCCCCGTCGTGAGGGCCGGAGCCCGGTCGGGCGCCGCGGGCGGTCACGCGCCCGGCGGGGCGGCGGGTGCGGCGGGCGCTTCCATCCCGATCTCGCGGAGCATCTGCTTCACCGGCTCGGGCATGCTGGCGTGTCCCGCCATCTTCTTCATCTCGGCGCCGAGGTAGCTGTTCTCGATGAGGAGCTTCAGCACCTTCACCATGAACTTCCGCTTCTCGGGCGTGAGCCTCGAGAGGTTCTTGAACTTGTCGTAGAAGAAGTGGCCGGTGGCGCGGTGGAGCTCGCCGTGGAGCTCCTCGATGGTCATGTGGTCCGGCTTCATGACCGGCTCGACCAGGTTGTAGCGCCGGTAGTCCTTGGTCACGAGGCGGCTCTCGAGCTCCGGCCCGATGTCGGCGTAGGGCCAGGGCGTGAGCGCCAGGAAGAAGGCCATGTCGGGCGCGTACCACTTGGCGAGCTCGACGGTCTCCCGCACCGACGCCGCCGTCTCCTCCGGCGTGCCCAGCACGAACGAGGTCTCGGAGACCATCCCGTGGGCGTTCACGAGGTCGATGGCCTTCTTCGACTCGGCGACCTTGATGTCCTTCTTGTAGAGGTCGAGCGTGGCCTGCGAGGTGGACTCGACGCCCAGGTAGACGTGGGAGACCCCGGCCTTCGCGTACTTGCCCAGGATGTCCTCGTCGCGGAGCACGTCGTCGACGCGGGTCTCCATGAGCAGCTCGAGCCCGCTCTGCCGCTCGACGAGGAGGTCGAGCACCTTCTCCCAGCGCGCCCTGTCGGTGGTGGGGGTCTCGTCGGAGAGCATGGCGACGGCCACGCCGTAGCGATCCCGCAGCATCTCCAGCTCGGCGACGAACTTCATCGGGTCGCGCCCGCGCCAGCTGCGCCCCCAGAACTTCTGCTGGGAGCAGAAGGAGCAGCGCTGCGCGCAGCCGCGCGCCGAGCTCACGATGGCGAGCTTGCCCTGCGGGCTGGGGCGGTACCAGTAGAGCGGCCAGTCGACGAGGTCGAAGGCGGGCGTGAAGCGGTCGAGGTCGAAGCAGAGCATCCGCGGCGGGTTGGAGACGGGCGCGCCGTCCTTCCGCCAGGCGAGCCCGGCGATGCGGTCGTACCCCTCCCCGCCCGCGGCCAGGGCCTGGACGAGCTCGAACATCGTGCGCTCGCCCTCCCCGCGGATCACGAAGTCGACGTTCGGGTCGTCGCGGAGGATGTCCTCCCAGCAGTAGGTGGCGTGGACGTTGCCCATCACCGTCTTCACGGCGGGGTTCCAGGCCTTGGCGGTGGCGCAGATGACCCGGGCGTCGGGCTCGGTGGCGGTGATGGCGGTGGTTCCGACGACGTCCGGCTTGAACTCGGCGATCTTGCGGGCGACGTCGTCGTGCGACACGAACATCGACATCGCGTCGTAGATCTCGACCTCGGCGCCTGCGGCGCGGGCCTCGCCGGCCACGTACACCATGGCGAGCGGCATCCAGGTGCCGGCGGCCTCGACCACGCCGGCGTGGTACGGCGACGTGACGAGAAGAACCCGCGGTCTGCGGCCGGCCATCCAATACCTCCTTCTGGAGTCCACATTGCTAGCACGAACGGGGCCAGCCGTCATTGGACCATGGTACGCGGGGTTGAGCGAAGGGCAGGCCGCGCGACCGCGCGCAATCTTCGCCGGGACGCCCGGACGACGCAGGGATTGCAGCAGGCGGAGATGTGCGCGGATGTAGGACCATCCGTGAAT
>DAOMFN010000151.1:0-5507 GCA_035429785.1 Anaeromyxobacteraceae bacterium | reverse complement strand
CGGCGGCGAGCGCCGGCATCGCCGCGGCCACCGCGAGGGCCAGGGCCCGCCGTGCCTGCATGCGCCGGCTCACGTCGCGGCCTCCACCGTGCCGTCCTCCGGGTCGGGGGCGTCGGGCACGGCCGGCTTCTCGAAGCGGGCGAGCAGCGTGTACAGCGCCGGGATGAGGAAGAGGGTGAAGACGGTCGAGACGGTGAGTCCGCCGATCACGGCGCGCGCAAGGGGCATGTTGGTCTCGCTTCCCTCCCCGAAGCCCATGGCCATGGGGAGCAGGCCTGCGATGGTGGCGATGGTGGTCATGAGGATGGGACGGAGCCGCGTGCGGCCGGCCTGGATCGTGGCCTCGACGACGGGGCGTCCGCGCTCCCGCAGCACGCGGGCGAAGTCCACGAGGAGCACGCCGTTCGACACCACGATGCCGACCATCATGATGATGCCCATGAAGCTGTTCACGTTGAGCGTGGTGCCGGTGATCCAGAGCGCGATGAAGACGCCGGAGATCCCCAGCGGCACGGAGAACATGATGACGAGCGGGTCGAGGAGCGAGCGGAACTGCGAGGCCAGGATCATGTAGACGAGCGCCAGCGCCATCAGCGCGGCGAAGCGCAGGCTGCCGAAGGCCTCCCGCTGCGCCTGCGTCTGGCCGGAGAGCTGGACCGTGAAGCCCTCCGGCGGGGGAACCTCCTCGATGACCTTCTCGACGGCCGCGCTGGCGGAGCCGAGGTCGACCCCGGGCGCGGTGTTCGCGGTGACGTCCACGATCCGCTGGAGGTACTTCCGGTTCACCTGCACCGGCCCGGCGGACCGGCGCACGTCGGCCACGTTGTCGAGCGGGAGCACCGAGCCGTCGCCGGCCTTCACCAGGACCTCCTTCAGGTCGGAGACGTCGTTGCGGCCGCCGTCGGCGAGCCGCACGTTGATGAAGTACTGGTTCCCGGTCTTGGGGTCGGTGAAGGGCACCGGCGCGAACTGGGTGTTCCCCACCAGGCTCGCGAGCACCGTCTGGGCCACCTGCTGCTCGCTGATGCCCAGCATGCCGGCCTTCTCCCGGTCGACGACGACGTCGAGCTGCGGGTAGTTCTCCTCGCGGGTCACCTGGAGGTCGGTGAGGATCGGCCGTCCGTCGGCGGTGGAGAGGGCGCGCAGCCGCGGCAGGAGCCGCTTGGCGTAGGCGCTGCCGGCCTCGAGGTCGTAGCCCACCACCTCGACGTCGATGGGGGCCGAGGCGCCGAAGTTCAGGATGCGCTTCACGATGCCGCCCACGAAGAAGTACGACTGCACGCCCGGGATGGCGTCGCGCAGCGCCGTGCGCACCTTGTCGGCGGCCTGCTCGTCGGTGAGGCCGCGCTGGGTGTGGGGCACGAGGTAGGCTTGCACCGTGCCGGTGTGCGGGCCGGAGTTGGAGGTGAAGAGCGCGGTGCGCCCCTGGGGCAGGCCCACCGTGGAGATGACGGTGGTCGCCACCGGGCCGCCCTCGCTCGACTTCTCGCCGGCGAGCGACTCGCGCACCACGCGCTCGATGCGCTTCGTCACCTCCTCGGAACGCTCCACCCGCGTGCCCACCGGCCCCTTGAAGATGATCTGGAACTGGCTCTCGTCGGTGGGCGGGAAGAACTCGGTGCCCACGCGCCCCACCAGCGTCATCGACGCGGCGAAGAACGCCAGGATGCCGAGGATGACCTTCCAGCGGTTGCCGAGCACCCAGCCGAGCGCCCGGGCGTAGGCGTCGTCCATCCGGTCGAGCTGGCTCGTGAGCCACCGGGCGAACCCCTTCTCCCCCATCCCGTGACCGCCCCGGTCGAGGTACTTGAGGCAGAGGATGGGCGTCACCGTCCGGGAGACGAGGAAGCTCATCACGAGCGCGAAGGCGATGGTGAGCGCCAGCGGGACGAAGAGGTTGCGGGCCACGCCGGTGAGGAACACCACCGGGAAGAAGACCACGATGGTGGTGACGGTGGAGACGAAGATGGGCATCGCCACCTCCTGCGCGGCGGCGAGCACGGCGCTGCGCCGGTCCCCCCCGAGCGCCAGGTGGCGGTGGATGTTCTCGAGCTCCACGATGGAGTCGTCGACGAGGCGCCCCACGCCCAGGGCCAGTCCGCCCAGCGTGAACACGTTCAGCGTCTGGCCGGAGAAGTAGAGGAGGACGAAGGTGGCCACGATGGAGAGGGGGATGGCCACGGCGATGATGCCGGTGGCCGACCAGCTCGCCAGGAAGACCAGGATGACCGCGATGGCGAGCCCGCTGCCCCAGAGCGCCTCGTGCTGGAGCGACGAGATGGCGGCGCGGATGTAGGCCGACTGGTCGAAGGAGACGGTGAGCTTCACGTTGGGGGGGACGCCCCGCAGGCCGGGGAGCTCCTTGCGGAGCTGGTCCACCACGTCCACGGTGTTGGCCCCGGGCTGCTTGAGGACCCGGAAGTACACCCCCCGGGAGCCGTTCACCCGGGCGATCTCGGTCTGGTCCGCCGTGCCGTCCACGACCTGGGCCACGTCGGAGATGCGCACCGGGGCGGCGCCGCTGCCGCGCGCGGCCGGCTTCACGACCACGTCCCGCAGCGGGCGGGCGGCCCCGATCTGGGTGTTCGAGAAGACGTTGTAGTCCCGGTCGCCGGCCCGCAGGGTCCCGCTGGGGAGCAGGAGGTTCGAGGCGCGGACGGTGTTCACGACGTCGAGCACGGTGAGGCCGCGCGAGCGCAGGGCGTCGCCCGACGCCAGCACCTGGATCTCGCGCACCTTGCCGCCGCCGATGGGGGCGCTCGCCACGCCCCGGATGCGCTCGAGCTGCGGCTCGACCACGTTGTAGCCGAGGTCGTACAGCTCGCGCTCGTCGAGCCCCTCGGCGCTCATGGAGACGAAGGCCACCGGGATGTTCGAGACGTCGAACTTCACGATGAAGGGCTGGTCGATCCCCGGCGGCAGGGTGTTCAGGATCTGCGCCACCCGCTGCTGCACCTCGAACTGGGCGTTGTCGAGGTTCACGCCGTACTGGAACCAGACGGTGACCGCCGAGAAGCCCTGCTTGGAGATGCTCTCCACCCGGTCCACGCCCGGCGCCGCCGACACGGCGCGCTCGATGGGGACGGTGATGGACTTCTCCACGTCGATGGGGCCGGCGCCCGTGTAGAAGGTGGCGACCCGGATCTGCGGGACGTCGATGTTCGGGAAGAGGTCGACCGGCAGCCGCGTCAGCGCCACCCATCCGAGGGCGAGCGTCATGAGCGACATCATCAGGATGAAGATGGGGTTGCGGAGCGCGAGCCGGGTCAGCCACATGGCGTCTCAGTCCTCGGTCCCTACTTCGCGGAGGCCGACGGCCCGGCCGGCTGGGCCTTCCCGGTGAAGGGGTCCACCCCCCGGACCGCGCGGACGGCGGCCCCGTCGGCGAGCGTGTCGGTGCCCGCGGTGACGATCTCGTCGCCGGGCGCGAGCCCCTTCCGGACCTCGTACCAGTTGCCGCCGTCGACCCCGAGCTCGAGCTCCACCCTCCGGACCTTCTCCCCCTGGACCACGTAGGCGAAGGCCTTCCCGTCGGAGAGCTGCACCGCGCCCACCGGCACGACGACCGCCGACGGGTGGACGCCGGTGACGACCGTGCCCCGGCCGTACATGCCGGCCCGGAGCTCGCCGGGGTTCACGAGGTGGACCTCGGCGTCCACGGTGCGGGTCACCGGGTCGAAGGCCGGCGAGATGCGGACGACCTTGCCCGTGTACGTCCTGCCGGGCAGGGCGTCGAACTGGACGGTCGCCGGCTGGCCCAGCCGGACCGACCCGGCGTCGCGCTCGTTCACGGGGACGAAGACGCGGAGCACGTCGTTGCGCTGCACGGTGAGGATGGTGCCGGTGCCGGCGTTGGGACCGACGAGCACGCCCGGGTCGAGACGGCGCTGGGAGACGACGCCGTCGATGGGGGACTCGATGCGGGTCTCGCCGTAGCGGGTGGAGATCGCCGCCATGTTGGCCTGCGCGGTGGCGAAGGCGCTCTGGGCGTTCTGGAGTTCCTGCTGGGAGACCACGCCGGAGGGGGCGAGCGCCTCGGCGCGGGCCTTGTTGGCCTTGGCGTTCTCGTAGGCCACCCGGGCGGCCTCGAGCTGGTCGGGAAGGTCGGAGGGGCGGACCACGGCGAGGAGCTGCCCCTTCTTCACGGCGTCGCCGCGGTCGACGAGCACCGCGCCCAGGTAGCCGAGCGTCTTCGCTCCGACGTCGGCCTGGAAGAGCGGGCGCAGGTCGACGGGCGCGCGGACCTCGACCGAGACGTCGCGGACCTCCACCGGGGCCACCGTCACGGCGGGCGGGGGACGCTGCCTCGGGGCCTGGGAACCGCCCTTGCAGCCGGAGAGGGAGGCGAGGATCGCGATCGCGACGGAACACGCGACCGGGGTGCGGATCGGCATTCGCGCAGGAATAGCCCCGAGGCCGCGCAAAGACAAGGATCCGGGGGAACCGGACATCCTTCTTCACGAACGGCGGGGAGGGGCGGCGTCAGGCCGGCGCGGCGCCGGTGCCCCAGAGCTCCCGCACGAGCTTGGGGCGCACCCCGGCGGCGGCGAGCAGCGCATCGAGCCGCTCCCGCGCCGGGCGCGACTCGCCGCGGGTCTTCCTGCCCAGGATGAGCTCGTTCTTGAGCGAGTGCTCCCAGCCGGCGAGCTCGGTCACCGTGACCTGGTAGCCCAGCGCCTCGAGGGCGAGGGCCCGGATCACGTTCGTGAGGTGCGAGCCCAGCTCCCGCCGGTGCCAGGGGTGGCGGTGCAGCTCGGCCAGGGCGGGATCGGCGCCGGCCTTGTCGGCGAGCTGCCGGGCCACTTCCGCCTGGCAGCAGGGGACGACCGCGACGTGGTCGGCGCCGTGCCGGGCGGCGAGGGCCAGGGCGTCGTCGGTGGCGGTGTCGCAGGCGTGGAGCGCCGTGACGAGGTGGACGCGGGGCGGGACGGGGGCGGTGGCGACATCGGCGGCGAGGAAGCGCATCCGGTCGTAGCCGAGGCGGGCGGCGCGGGCCTGGGCGGCCTCGGCGAGCTCGGGGCGCGACTCCACGCCGAGCAGCGTCCCCTTCCCCGCCGGGCCGACGAACAGCTCGTAGAGGATGAAGCCGAGGTAGCCCTTGCCGGAACCGCAGTCGACGATCACCGGGTCGCCGAAGCGCTGGAGCACGTCCTCGACGGCGGGCGCGAGGAGCCGGACGAGGTGGTTCACCTGCTTCAGCTTGCGCAGGCTGTCGGCGTTGAGGTCGCCGTCGCGGGTGAGGAGGTGCAGCTCCTTCAGGAGGGCGGTGGAGCCGCCGGGGAGGAGCTCCCGCGGGACGTCCTCGCGGCTGACCTTGCGGCGCATGGGGTGGTTCTAGCACCACAGCTCGGCCTCCGCGCAGCGGAGGGCGAGCCGGGGACGGTCCGGGGACGCGGACGTCGCGAACATGCAGAGGCGCCAGCCCATCGTCTCCGAGCCTTCCGTGCCGCCTGGTCCGTCAGTCACCTACGGTGAACCAGGCGCGACCGCACCGTCCGTTCCGCGGA
>DAOMFN010000150.1:0-5522 GCA_035429785.1 Anaeromyxobacteraceae bacterium | reverse complement strand
TGCTCCCGCCCTCGTGCCCCCTCGCCCTCCCGGCCGCACCGTCGTCATCGACGACGCGCTCGCCCACCGCATCCGCTCCGGCCTGAACCTCTTCGTGGAGACCTATCGCTCGATGCGGAAGCAGGCCTCCGTCCACTCCGAGACCTGCCCGAGCCGGTTCGCTTTCGCCCCGCAGCCCACCGACCAGCTGAACGCCTTCTACCGGCTGATGAACGAGGTCGTGCTGGGCGCACCGCCCGCGGGCGCACGGGAGGGAGGGTCGTGAAGCCCCTTCGCCCCGACGCCTGGATGACCGCCGATGAGGCGGCCGCCTACCTGGGCTACCGGACCCGGGCCGCGCTCTACCAGGCGGTCCGGCGCGGCATTGTCCCTGCCCACCGTCTGGGTCTGCGCCGCCTCCGCTTCCAGCGGGCGGAACTCGACGCCGAGCTCTCCCGCCACCCCTCGCGCCTGTCCGATCCCGCCGCTATCCTGCAAGGATGACGACGACGCCCGTCTGCCCACGTGAAAGGAGGAACACGATGGGCGTCTCGAAGTACGTGGCACGAAACAAGGTCCGCTGGCGCGTGGACACCTACGTCACGCTGCCGGACGGAACGGTTCGTCGCCTGAAGCGCGGGCGCATTCCCACGCGCGAGCAGGCGATGGCACTCGAGCACAAGCTCCTCGCCGAGGCGTACGAGGGCCGGTTCTTCGACCGGAAGAAGGAGCCGACCGCCACCGTGCGGCAGCTCTGGACCGAGTACGAGCCGATCACGAAGCGCGACAACGACTCCTGGCAGTCGGACGTGGGCCGGGCAGCGCACCTCGTGCGCCTGCTCGGAGACCGGCGCGCCTCGCGCCTCACCCGCGGCGACGTCGAGGATTACCGGACGAAGCGACAGGCCGAGAAAGCCAGGCGTGGCGAGGCTCCGTCCCCGGCCACCCTGGACCGCGAAGTGGAGCTCCTGAAGCGCCTCCTCAACTACTCCGTCGCCTGCGGGAAGCTCGCCGAGAACCCCGTCGCGCGCGTGAAGCTCCTGCGCGTGCCAAACACGCGGCGGGTGGTCGTCGACGAGGAGGCCTTCCAGCGCCTCTCGGCGAAGGCCGAGGCGTGGCTCCGGCCCATCCTGCTCGTCGCCTTCGACACGGGAATGCGCAAGAGCGAGGTCCTGAACCTCCGGTGGTCCCAGGTGGACCTGAAGGCCGGCGCCGTCCGGCTCGAGGCCGAGGACACCAAGACCGACGAGCCCCGCGTGGTCTACCTGACCGAGCGGGTGCGGCAGGCCCTCTCCGAGCAGCCCCGGCTGCTCCATGCCGAGTTCGTCTTCGTGAACCCGGCCACCGGCAGGCCCTGGCAGGACATCCAGGGCGCCGCGGAGAAGGCCCGGGAGGCGGCCAAGCTCCCCGACGTCTGGGTCCACGACCTGCGGCGCTCCTTCGTCACCCTGGCGCGTCGCAGCGGCCTTCCGGAGTCGGTGGTGGCCCGCTTCTCGGGCCACCGGACCGCGGCGGTCTTCAAGCGCTACAACATCGTCGAGGAGCAGGACCTGA
Organism: Anaeromyxobacteraceae bacterium; assembly: GCA_035429785.1. GTDB lineage: Bacteria > Myxococcota > Myxococcia > Myxococcales > Anaeromyxobacteraceae > CAIOAK01. The sequence continues at coordinate 3,989 of DAOMFN010000150.1, read as the reverse complement.
AGGCTGCGGTGGAGGTGCTGAACCGCACCCGGAAGGGGGCCGAGGAGGTCCCGGCGACGCAGTCCGCGCCCGGTCCCGATTCGGTCTCGGTTGACGCGTCGTGAAGTCTGAAGCACGAAGCCCCCGCCAGTAAGTGCTGGCGAGGGCTCCGGTTTTACTGGTTGCGGGGCCAGGATTTGAACCTGGGACCTTCGGGTTATGAGCCCGACGAGCTACCTGGCTGCTCCACCCCGCGGCAGTGGTGAAAGCCGCGCTTATCTATGCGGTGCGGCCCCCGGGGTCAAGGGGTTTCTCGAGGCGCGACGCCGCGGTAGCGGCGCCGATCCACCTACGCGCGCAGCCGCCGCCAGGCCCAGGCGGGGAGCACCATGGCCCCTGCGACGACCACCATCGTGGCCCCGGTGGGGACCTGCAGGACCCAGGAGGCCACGTACCCGCCCCCGGCCGAAACCGCCCCGAGCGCGGTCGCGAGCGCCTGGGCCGCGGCCAGCCTGCGCGTGGCGAGCAGCGCCGCCGCGGCCGGAACGGTCAGGAAGGCGAACACTGGCAGCGCCCCGACCACGTGGGCCGCGACCGGGATGGCGAGGCCAATGGTGAAGAAGAGCACGCCTCCCCAGAGCCGGACCCGCAGCCCCATGGCCTCCGCGGTCTCCCGATCGAAGGAGGCGAAGACGATCTCCTTGCGGAAGAGCGTGTGCAGCCCGGCCACGAGGCCCGTGACGACGAGGAGGATCACCACGTCCTGGAAGGGCACCGCCACGGCGTTGCCGAAGACCATCGTGTTCAGGTCATGGGCCACGTGGACGAGCCGGTTCGCGCCCAGGATGACGAGCGCCCCGGCGAGCACGTAGGCCATGCCCACGCCGGCCTCGGTGGGCAGCCGCCTCCCCCACCCCAGCGTGCCGAGCACGAGCCCCCCGCCGACCGAGAAGATCCAGGCCACGACGAGCTGGACCTCCTGGTGATCGGTCTCGAGGTCGAGCCGCTCCAGCACGAGCAGCGACACGATCACTCCCAGCGTCGAGAGCTGGGTGAGGGCCGCCGACACGAAGACCACCCGGCGCAGCACGACGTACACCCCCAGGAACCCGAGGAGCGCCCCGGCCAGCACCGAGGCCACGAGGGGGTCCCGCCAGATGACGGCGGCGCTCCAGAAGTCGGAGAGCGCGCTCACGGGCGCTCCTCCCCGCCCACGGGGTAGACGAAGCGACGCCCCCCCTCCTCGCGCACGATGACGTGCCGCCCGTAGAGGCGCGAGAGCGCCTCGGGCCGGAGCATCTCGGCGAGCGGTCCGACCTTCCAGAGCCCCTGGTCCTTGTCCACGAAGGCGAGCCGCCGGGCGTAGTTGGCGACCGCCTCCAGTCGGTGGGAGACCATGACCACGGCGAGCCCACCCGCGGCGTGCAGCTCCCGGAGGAGGTCCATCGCCCCGAGCTCGGCGGCCGGGTCCATGCCGTTCGTGGGCTCGTCGAGCGCGAGGAGCCGGGGCTCCGCCGCCAGCGCCCGGGCGATGAGGGTTCGCTGCCGTTGCCCGCCGGAGAGCGTGCCGAAGGACCGGCTCCACAGGTCGCCCAGGCCGACGCGGGCGAGCGCTTCCCGTGCGACCTCGGCGTCGCCGGGGGAGAGCCGCCGCCCCGGGCCCGACCGGGTGACCCGGCCCATCGTCACCACGTCGCCGGTCGACAGCGGCCAGAGGGAGTCGACGTGGTCCCGCTGCGGGACGTAGCCCACCGGCAGCGGGCCGTCGGCGACGCGGGCTCCCGCGAGCGGCGGGAGGAGCCCGAGGAGGGTGCGGAGCAGCGTGGTCTTGCCCCCGCCGTTCGGGCCCACGACGGCGAGGAAGTCCTCCGGATCGACGGCGACCGAGACGCCCGCGAGCAGGGCGCGGCCGCCGTAGCCGAGGGTTGCGGCGTCGAGCCGGACGAGGGCAGCCACGGCCTACTGTACCGCCTGGACGAGCGCTCTCACGAGCACGTCCACGTAGGAGAACCAGTCGGTGGCGTCCTTCGTCCCCCCGACGTCGCCCGGGATGACCAGCACCTTCACTCCGGTGAGGTCGCGCAGCTGGTCGGCCGACCTCCGGTCGTAGAAGTTCTCGACGAGCACCCCCTTCACGCCGGCCGACTTCACGACCGCCGCGAGCGCCGCGACGTGGGACGGCGGCGGGGCCACCCCGGGCTTCGGCTCCAGGTACCCCGCGGCCCGGAGCCCCGCCCAGTCGAGGAGGTAGGTGAGCGTCTTGTGCTGCGTGATCACGCTCCGGCCCTGGAGCGGGGCGAGCCTCTCCTGCCAGCCGCGCGACGCCGTCGCCACCCGGGCCTGGAAGGCGGCGAGACGATCCCGGTAGACAGCCGCTCCATCCGGATCGATCTCGGCGAGGCGCGCCGCGATCGCCGCGGCGACCTGCACCACCCGGCGCGGATCGACGAGGAAGTGCGGGTTGCCCGAGGGATGGATGTCTCCCTGGCTCCGGTCCACCGGCCCCGCGGGGACGTCGAGGGGCGCGATGGCGGTGGAGGCAGTGAGCCGGCGCGCCCCGCCGGGCTGGATGGCTCCGTTGCGGGACTGGGTGACGAGCGGCGGGAGCCAGCCCACCTCCAGGTCGAGGCCGACGTCGACGAGCAGGTCGGCGTTGCGGAGCTTCACCGCGAGCGAGGGATTGGGATCGACGAAGTGCGGGTCCTGGATGCCGCGGGAGAGCGGAGCGACCTTCACCCGGTCGCCACCCACCTCGCGGACCACGGCGGCGAGCCCCTCGGTGGTGGTGACGACGTTCACGGCGGCCCGGGCGGGGGCGGCCCAGGCGGAGACCAGCGCGAGTGCGGAGGCGGCGACGACGGTGGTGCGCATGCGGGGCTCCTAGAACGGGTGCGCTCCGTGGGCGCCGATGGTGAACTCGAAGGAGAAGACGGCCTGGAAGCCGGTCTGGCTCTCCGGGAGGAGCACGAGCGAGGGCTGCAGGCGGAGCCGGAAGAACTCGCTCGGCGCCCAGGAACCGAGCGCGGTCCATGTCTGCTGCGTGCCGCCGGCGAAGGCCACCGGCGCCGGCGCGTTGTCGTACCGCGCCCCCACCTCCCAGCTCCGGTCGATGCGCCAGGCCACCTGGCCGTAGCCGCCCCAGGTGGAGAGGGACCAGGGCTGCCCGTCGAGCTGCCTCCCGTAGAGCTCTCCCTGCAGGACGACGTGGCTGCGGCTCGCCGGGTCGCGGATCTTGAGGTAGAGGTCGGCGCCGACGAGGTTCCTCCACTGGGCCGGCCCGGCCGCCTGGAACCAGGACCAGGACAGCCCCAGCCCCAGCGTCGCCTCGTCGGAGAGCTCGACGTACTGGATGAGCCGGGCGGTGCCGGTGAGCTGCTTCACGTCCTCGTCGAACCCGGGGCTCGTGGCCTGGTAGGCGAGGTGCAGCTCAGCGAACCAGGGGAGCGGCGCCAGCCAGGCCAGGTCGCCTCCGGCGCCCTTCAGCCCTTCCACGCCCACGAGCCGCTGCATCGAGAGCGGCTGGTCCACGAACGTCCACTGGTGCCGGTGGAGCTGGCTCGTCCTCCCGAAGGGCGTGTAGATCTTGCCGGCCTTCACCTGGAGTCCCCAGGGGAGGGAGAGGGTCGTGAGGAAGGCCTCCTCGATCGCGACGCCCTGGTCGGAGAACGTGAGGAACACGTCGCCCCGGACGTACGGGTCGACGGTGGCCTGGAGGGCGAGCTCCACCTCCTGGAGCGCCGGCCAGGCCTTGTGCTGGGGCCAGGTCTCGGCCGTGGGGAGCTGCTGCCCCTCCGAGAGCGTGGTGTAGCCGAGCGCCCCGTCCACCACGACGGCGATCTCGGGGAGCAGCATGAGCTTGCCCATCGGGATGCCGCCCGGCGTGCCGACGTTCAGCCCTCCGGACGGGAAGGGCTGGGCCTGCGGACCGAGGTCGGCGCGGATCCGCTCCTCCAGCCCCTTGCGGTCGCCCTCGGGGGCAGCCGGGGCCGGGGCGGTGCCGTCCGTGACGG
>DAOMFN010000149.1:0-5531 GCA_035429785.1 Anaeromyxobacteraceae bacterium | reverse complement strand
CGAGCAGATCTCCACCGCCGGCAAGGAGGCCTCCGGCACCGGCAACATGAAGTTCGCGCTCAACGGCGCGCTCACCATCGGCACCCTCGACGGCGCCAACGTGGAGATCCGGGAGGCGGTCGGCCCGGAGAACTTCTTCCTCTTCGGGCTCACCGTGCCCGAGGTCCGCGAGCTGAAGCGCGCCGGGTACAACCCCTGGGACTGGTACCGCGGCAACCCCGATCTGAAGCGGGTCATCGACGCCATCTCCGGCGGGACCTTCTCCCTGGAGGAGCCGCGCCTCTTCCAGCCGGTGGTCGACGCGCTCCTCCACGGGGGCGACACGTACCTCGTGCTGGCCGACTTCGCCGCCTACGTCGCCGCGCAGGAGCGCGTGTCGCAGGCCTGGCTCGACTACGAGCGCTGGACCCGCATGGCCATCCTGAACGTGGCCCGGTCCGGCGTGTTCTCCTCCGACCGCACCATCCGGCAGTACGCGGAGGACATCTGGAAGGTGGGGCCGATCCCGATCGAGTAGCGCCGCCCCGGCACCGAGGGCCCGGGGGAGGCGGCGGTGCCGCCTACCTCCGCCGCGGCGTCCAGCCGAACCGCTCGAGCGACACCCGGCCGCGCCCGTCCACCTCCACGCCCTCGGCCTCGAGCAGCGCGCGCTGCACCGCCGAGCCCATCGGGTCGAGGATGGAGATGGCCGCGTGGGTCCGCGACCGGCTCCCCAGCACCCGCTGCCAGGGAACCCGGTGGCGCGTGCCGCGCAGCGCCGAGAGCGCGTAGCCGACCTGCCGGGCCGCCCGGGGCGTGCCCGCGACGAGCGCCACCTGGCCGTAGGTGGCCACGCGCCCCCGCGGGATGCGCGAGACCACCCGGTAGTAGCGGCTCCACCCCCGCGGGGGTGCACCCCGACGGTTCATCCCGGCCGGGGCCGTCCGGTTTCGCTTTACAACCACCCCCTTCACATTACGTTCGCAGGATGACCCGTGCACGCCTACCGATCGCCGTCCTCGCCGCCGTGGCCCTCGCCGGCTGCGGCATCCAGTCGATCCCGCAGGCCAACAACGCCGTCGCCGCCGCGTGGGCCGAGGTGGAGAACCAGTACCAGCGGCGCGCCGACCTCGTCCCGAACCTGGTCGAGACGGTGAAGGGCTACGCGACCCACGAGCAGCAGACGCTCGAGGGCGTGATGGCCGCGCGGGCGCAGGCCACCCAGGTGAAGCTCACCGTGGACCAGCTCACCCCGGAGAACATGAAGAAGTTCGAGCAGGCCCAGAGCGGGCTCACCCAGGCGCTCGGCAAGCTCATGGCGGTGGCCGAGGCCTACCCGAACCTGAAGGCGAACGAGAACTTCCGCGACCTCCAGGTGCAGCTCGAGGGCACCGAGAACCGGATCTCCACGGCCCGGCGGCGCTACATCCAGTCGGTGCAGGACTTCAACAACCTCGTCACCGTCCCGCCCACCAGCTTCACCAACAGCCTCATCTACCACCACGCCGCGAAGCCCCAGTTCACCGCCACCACCGCCGGCGCCGCCGAGGCGCCCAAGGTGAAGTTCTAGGAGCCCTGGCGTGGAACGCGGCCGCGCGGCCGCCCTGGCCCTCCTCCTCGCCGCGGCCCTCCCGGCCGCGGCCGAGGTCCCCGTCCCGCGGCTGACCGGGCCGGTGGTCGACCAGGCCGGCGTGCTCGACGATCGCTGGGAGCAACGGCTCGGCGACCTCTCCCGCGCCGCGCGGGCCCGCGACGGGGGGAAGGGGCCCCAGCTCCAGTACCTGCTCGTCCCCACGCTCGACGGGGAGCCGATCGAGTCCTTCGCCATGCGGGTGGCCGAGGCCTGGAAGCTCGGCACGAAGGGGCGGGACGACGGGGTCCTCGTGGTCGTGGCGGTCAAGGACCGCCGGGTCCGCATCGAGGTGGGCGGGGGGATCGAGGGCGGGCTCACCGACGCCCAGTCGGTCCGGATCATCCGCGGCGCCATCGTCCCGGCCTTCCGGGAGGGGCGCTACGGAGAGGGGCTGTACGCGGCCGGCCAGCAGATCCTCGGCGCGCTCGGCGCGCTCCCCCCCGGGGCGCAGGGGGGACGCCAGCGGGCGGAGCCGAAGGAGATCGACATCCCCGTCGTGGGGACGCTCCTCGCCTTCCTGCTCGGTCTCGGCTCGCCGGCGCTCATTCTCCTCGTCATCTTCTTCGTCATCGTCCGGGCCCTCTCCGCCGGAGCACGCGGCGTCCGCCGGGGGCCCCGCGGCCCCTGGGGCGGGGGCTGGGGCGGCGGCGGCGGGTGGAGCGGAGGCGGCGGCGGCGGGTGGAGCGGTGGCGGCGGTGGTTTCAGCGGGGGCGGAGCCTCGGGGAGCTGGTAGGAGCGGCCATGCCACTCGACAGACACTTCTCCGCGGAGACCCAGGAGCGCATCGCCGCGGCGGTGAGGCGGGCCGAGTCCCGGAGCACCGGCCAGGTGGTTCCCGTCGTGGTGGCCCGGTCCGAGCCCTACGAGGAGACCCGCTGGATGGGGCTCGTCATCGGCGCGGCGATCGCGACGGCGGCGGTGGAGCTCGTGGTCTTCGACCCGACCGTGCCGGAGGTGCTCCTGTTCCAGGTCCTGGGCGGGATCGCCGGCTGGTTCCTGGGCCGCATCCCCGCACTCGAGCGGCTGCTCGCCGGGCGGCGCCACCAGGAGGAGGCCGTCCAGGGGCGCGCCGAGCAGGCCTTCCTCGAGCACGGCCTCCACGAGACCCGGGACGGCACCGGCGTGCTCGTCTTCGCCTCGCTCCTCGAGCACCGGGCGGTGATCATCGGCGACCGGGGCATCCACGCGCGGATGGGCGACGCGGAGTGGCAGCGCGCGATCGACGCGCTCGTGGCGGGGATGCGCCGGAGCGCGCCGGGGGAGGGGTTCGAGGCGGCCATCGACCTCGTGGGCGCACGGCTGGCCGAGCACTTCCCGCGCCGGGACGGAGAGGACGTTCCCAACGAGCTCCCCGACCGCCTGCGCCGAGATCGCTAGGGCGCCGAGGTTGACAACCCCGTCCGCTGGAACGGATAAACGGTCATGCCCCCACGGAACCCCGGAGCCGCGCGCCGTCCCCGCGCGCGCGCCCGCAACCCGCGCGTCCCCGGCCACGAGCGGGCCCACCCCGCCGCCGGGAGCGACCTCACGCCCGTGCTCGGGGCCAACCTCCGCCGGCTCCGCATGCGCCGCGGGCTGTCGCTCGAGAAGCTCTCCCGCCTCTCCGGCGTCTCCCGGGCCATGCTGGGGCAGATCGAGCTCGGCCAGAGCGCTCCCACGGTGAACGTGCTCTGGAAGATCGGCACGGCCCTGGAGGTCCCCTTCAGCGCGCTCATCACGAGCCGCCCGACCGCCTCCTTCCACGTGATGCGGGCCGACCAGGCGAAGCGGCTCGCCTCCTCCGCCGGCGCCTTCGTCTCCCGGGCCCTCTTCCCCTTCGACGAGCCCCGCCGCGTGGAGTTCTACGAGCTGCGCCTCGCTCCCGGCGGCGTGGAGCGGGCCGACGCCCACCCTCCGGGGACGATCGAGAACCTGGTCGTGAGCCGCGGCACCGTCGAGATCGAGACGGGCGGAGCCGTCCACGCGCTGGGGGCGGGCGACGCGGTGGTGTTCGAGGCCGACGCGCCCCACGCCTACCGGAACCCGGGGAACGCCGAGGCCCTCATGTACCTCGTCATGACCTACGCGGACACGGTGGGGTAGCGGTTGGGCAGGCCCACCCACGAGCTGCTCGTCGAGCGCGGCGTCGTCTCCCCGGAGGCGGTGGTCAAGGCCGAGGCCCGCGCCGCCGCCAGCGGCACCCGCCTGTGCAGCGAGCTCCTCGCGGCCGGGGAGGCGCCCGAGGGCGCGCTCGTGGCGATCCTCTCCGAGCGACACGGCTGGCCCGGGATCGACCTCTCCCGCTCCGAGATCGCGGCCGAGGCGCTCCGGGTGGTGCCGGAGGCGGTGGCCCTCTCCGACGGCATCCTGCCGCTCTCCACCGACGGGGGGCGCATCCACCTCGCCCTCGTCGACCCCGACGCCGCCGACCGGGTGCTCGCCGAGGTCCGCTTCGTCACCGGCATGGAGGTGTCGCCCTACGTGGCGGTGGCGGGCGCCCTGCGCCAGGCCACCACGGGCGCCTACGGGGCGCTGGAGCGGGGCGAGCCCACCTGGCGCGGGGCCGAGGCGGCCCCCGGTTGCGGCCTGGCCGTGACCCACCCCGCCGGCATCGCGCTGCCCGACGGGGACGAGGTGGTGGTGGAGGTGGAGGAGGGCGAGGTCGAGGGAGGCCCCGGACCGGGCACCGCCGACGAGCCCATCGAGCCCGCCGACCTCGCCGGCGGGGCGCGCCGGGTCCTGGTCGTGGACGACGAGCCGGAGATCCGCACGCTCCTCGAGCGGGCGCTCGCGGCCGCCGGCTTCGAGGTCGAGAGCGCGCCCGACGGCGAGGAGGCGCTGGCCCGCATCGCCGCCCATCCGCCGGCGCTCGTCCTCCTCGACGCCATGCTGCCCCGCATCCACGGCTTCGAGGTGGCGCGCCGGCTGCGGGCCGACCCCCGCACCCGCGCGGTGCCGGTGATCATGATGACCGCCGTCTACCGGGGCTGGCGGTTCGCGCAGGACGCCCGGGAGGCCTACGGGGCCGAGGACTACGTGGAGAAGCCCTTCCGGATGCCCGATCTCCTGAAGCGGATCGAGGGGGTGCTGGAGGCCACGGCCGCCCGGGAGAAGGCGAGGCCGTCCGGGGGGGATCTCATGCTGCGGCGGGGCAAGGAGCTCCTGCTCGCCGGCCGGCTCGAGGCCGCCGTGGCGGCGCTCGAGGAGGCCATCGCCGCCGATCCCTTCTCCGCCGAGGCGCACCACCAGCTCGCCAAGGCGCTGCGGGCCCAGGGGGAGCACTTCCGGGCCATGACCTCCTTCGAGCGGGCGGTGGAGCTCCGCGGCGACTACTTCCCGGCGCTCCGGAGCCTCGCCGCCCTCTACGCCGAGAAGGGGTTCCGCCGGAAGGCCGTCGAGGCGCTGGAGCGGGCCATGGCCGCCGCGCCGGACACGGTGGCGCGCGACGCCGTGCGCGCCGACCTCCTCGAGCTGCTCGAGGCCTGAGCGCCCCCCTGCCCGCGGGGGCCGCACCCCGCCGGTCCACGCACCCCCGACCTGCCCGGGATCCGGTCACACCGGAGCCGGACGATGCGCGCCGGGCGTGCAGCACGGGGCGATCCGGCGGCTCCGGGCCCTCCCGCGCCCGCGCCGGGCGTCCGGCACGCCGGGTGCAATCATCCCCGCCGTCGGGCAACCCGAACCCCAGGGAGATCACGATGGCAGCCGAACCCACGTTGAGCGAGCTCGCGAAGAACCTCGCCGACACCCAAGTGGCCCTCAACATCGTCTGGACGATGGTGGCGGGCTTCCTCGTCATGTTCATGCAGGCCGGCTTCGCCATGGTGGAAACGGGCCTCACGCGCGCCAAGAACGCGGCGCACACCATGGGCATGAACTTCCTCGTCTACGCCATCGGCATCATCGGCTTCTACTTCGTCGGCTTCGGGCTGCAGATGGG
>DAOMFN010000148.1:0-5541 GCA_035429785.1 Anaeromyxobacteraceae bacterium | reverse complement strand
CGCGAGCGCCTCGGCGTCGGCGGCCGGCCCGCCCGCGCCCAGCAGCTCCACGCCGGCCTGGTAGACCTCGCGCGGCCTCCCGGCCCGGGCCTCCCGGGTGCGCAGCACCGGCCCGTCGTAGCAGAGGCGCGCCGGGTCGGGAAGTGCGTCGGGCCGGGCCGCGTAGAGCCGGACGATCTGGGGCGTGATGTCGGGCCGGATGGCCACGACCTCGCCCGACCCGGGCTCGACGAACTTCAGCACCTGGTCGAGGGCCGCCGGGGAGAGGCCCCGTTCCACCACCTCGAGCCGCTCGAGCGTGGGAAGCAGGAGCCGGCGGTAGCGGAAGGAGGCGAAGACCTCGTGGAGCCGGGCGGAGAGATCGGCGAGGTGGGCCGAGTGGTCCGGGGTGAGGTCCCGCAGGCCGAGCGGCAGGGAGAGATCGAGCATGGCCCGACTCTACAGCCGGATGCGCCGGACGTCGCGGACATGGGGCAGCCCCCGCAGCGCCTCGAGCACCGCCGGGGACGGCTCGGAGTCGACGTTGATGAGGGATGCGGCGGCCCCGCCGTCGTCCCGGGAGAGGGAGATGCGGGCGATGTTCACCCCGGCCGCGCCGAGCGACGTGCCGATGTTCCCCACCACGCCGGGCGCGTCGTCGTTCACGCAGAGGATGAGGTGACCCTCCGGCACGGCCTCGAGCCGGAACCGGTCCAGCCGGACGATGCGCGCGTCCCGGTGGCCGAACACCGTCCCCGCCACCACCGCCTCGCCGGCCGAGCCTCCCACGCTCACCGTGACCAGGCTGGCGTAGTCCTGGTGCCCGGCGGCGCGCTCCTCCAGCACGGAGATGCCCCGGTCCCGGGCGATGCCGGGCGCGCTGACCTCGTTCACCGGCTGGGTCTCCACGGTGGAGAGCATGCCCTTCAGCACCGCGGCGGTGAGCAGGCGCTGGGGCCCCTCGCTGACCTCGCCGGCGTAGGTCACCTTCACCTCGCGCACGCCGGCCGGGCCGATCTGCGCCGCCAGCGCGCCCAGCCGCTCGCAGAGCCGCAGGTACGGGCCGAATCGCTCCCGGGCCTCGCGGGACATCGAGGGCACGTTCACCGCGTTGCGCACCTCGCCGCGGGTGAGGTAGGCGGCGAGCTGCTCGGCGATGCCCACGGCGACGGCGACCTGGGCCTCCTCGGTCGAGGCGCCGAGGTGGGGCGTGCAGATGAAGTTGTCGAGCCGGAGGAGCGGGTTGTCCGGCGACACCGGCTCCCTGTCGAAGACGTCGAAGGCGGCCCCGCCCACCTGGCCGGACGCCAGCGCCGCGGCGAGCGCCGCCTCGTCCACGAGGCCGCCCCGCGCGCAGTTGACGAGGAGCACGCCCTTCTTCATCCGGGCGATCGTCCCGGCGTTCACCACGTTCCGGGTCTGGTCGGTGAGCGGGACGTGGAGCGAGATCACGTCGGCCCGGGCCCACAGCTCCTCGAGGGTGACGAGCTCGACCCCGATCTGCGCCGCGGCCTCGGCGGAGATGAACGGGTCGTAGGCCACCGCGCTCATCTTCATCGACCGGGCGCGGTCGACGACCACCGAGCCGATGTTGCCGATGCCCACCACGCCGAGCGTCTTCCCGGCGAGCTCGTGCCCCTGGAACCGCTTCTTCTCCCACTTGCCCGCCTTGGTCGAGGCGGTGGCCTGGGGGATGTGGCGCGAGAGCGCGAGCATCATGCCCACGGCGAGCTCGGCCACCGTCACCGACGACCCGCCCGGCGAGTTCATCACCACCACGCCCCGCCGGGTCGCCGCCTCGAGGTCCACGTTGTCCACGCCCACGCCGGCGCGCCCCACCACCCGGAGCCGGGTGGCCCTCTCCAGGACGCGGGCGGTGACCTTGGTGGCGCTGCGGACGGCGATGGCGTCGTAGTCGCCGACGGCGGCCTCGAGCTCCTCCGGCTTCATGCCCACCCGGACGTCGACCTCCAGGCCGGAGCGGCGCAGGACCTCCACGCCTTCGGAGGAGAGATCGTCGGCGACGAGGACGCGCTGGGCCATCGGGTGCTCCGGGGGTGCCGCGGGTGGACCCGGGGAGTTAACGGCCGGGACGCGGAGCGTCAATGGGCCGGCGGCACGCGCCCCGGCGCCAGGATCCCGCCCAGCGCGGCGGCCACCACCTGCACCTTCATGCGCTCCAGCTCCTCCTCGGAGGGCTGGGGCGCGGTGAGGAGGCCGGTGACCATGCCCGCCAGGTTCATGTCGAGGACGCCGAGCACGCTGGCCGCGGCCACGAGGGGATCGACGTCCGCGCGGAGCTCGCCGTCGCGCTGGCCGCGCGTGACCATCTCGGCCACGAGCCGCATCGCGGTCTCGAAGGTCTGCCGCGTGCTCCCGGCCCGGAGCACGTCGGGCGTGCGCGGCACCTCGAGGATGAGCACGCGGACCGCGGCGGGAGCCGTCCGGAAGACGTCGAGGGCGAACCGGATCACCGAGGCGATCTGCTCGCCGGCCGTGCCCGGCCCCTCGGCGATGGCGCGGATGGCCCCGATGAGGAGCGTCCACTGCTCGTCGAAGACGCTCTCGAGCAGCTCGTCCTTGTTGCGGAAGTAGTGGTAGACGAGGCCGTAGGCCACGCCGGCCTGGCTCGCCACGTCGGCGATTCGGCACCCGTGGTAGCCCTTCTCGGCGAAGACCTTCAGCGCGGCGTGGAGGATGGCGCGGCGCTTCTCCGGCTCTCCCTCGGCGGGGTGCTCGGCGTTCGGGTCGTCTGTGCGGTTCCGTTGGCGCGCCACGCTTGACTCCAGAGTCAATCGAAGGCTACGCGGGCGGCGCAGCGCAGTCAAACCCTCCTCGGGGTAGATGCGGTCAGGGCAGGAGCTGGATCCCGGTCAGCGCCCCGAGGTCGAGCCCCGCGGAGACGCCGTAGTAGCCGCACTGCGACACCTGGACCTTCACGAGCCCCGACCAGCACTTGCAGGGAGAGCTCCAGGAGGCGGTGAAGGTGTTCTGCTGCATGGACGGGCCGACCGGCGCGAGTGCACCGCCCCCGCAGGGCGTCGCGTAGACCGTCCGCACCGAGAAGAGCGTGTCCCACTGGACGTCGAGCCCTCCGGCGACGTGCACCTTCACGCCGGCGGTCCCCTGCCCGAAGGTCTGGAACGGCACGGCCCGGGGGTCGAAGAGCGGATCGAGCCCGGCGCGCAGCGCGGGAGAGCCCGAGGCGTTCTGGCCCAGGAACCCGATCGTGAGCCGGTCGCCGCGGGCGTCGCTCGCCGCGAGGTCCAGGCGGAGCTCGGTGAAGGCGTCGAGGAATCCCGGATCGAGTGAGCCCCAGGCACCGGCCGAGGGAGTCGACCCGAAGGCCAGGAAGCGGGCGACGAGTTGCCCCTCGACCGGCCCCCAGGCCGCCCCGGCCCGGACCAGCGACTCCCCCAGCCGGCCGGAGGCGAGGTCGAGGTCCTGCGCGAGGTCGAGCTCGAGCCGCGTCTGGGAGGGGGAGCCCTTCGCCGACCCCACGAGCCGGTTGCGCAGCCCGATGCGCATCTGGTCGAAGCCGCCGGGGATGGTGGAGGACAGGGCGCGGAGCGGGAGGCACGCGCCGGGGACTCCGGGAGGCGGGGTGATGCAGGGGGCGCCGGGGAGCACCGGGGCGGCGTCCCGCTCGTCGTAGGCGTAGGCCGGGAGCGGCGTCCCGCCGATGCCGGAGGAGAGGCGCCACTCCACCCGCGGCTCGATCACGTGGCGCAGGGCGTCCGCGCCGCTCCCGAAGGTCCGGGAGATGGTGGTGGAGAGGGTCGCGCCCCCGCTCACCCATCCGCTCGCGAGCGCGGGCTGGGCGCCGTCGCCGAAGACGTACCCCGCGCCGTTCCCCGCCGCCCAGGGCTCGAGGAGCAGCAGGCCGCCCAGCGCGAGGGGGGCCCGGACCTCGGCGCGGGCCCAGGCGCGGGTTGCCGCGAGCCGCTGGCCCGGCACCCAGGTGTCGCCGGGAGGAGGCGCGGGGCCGAGCCATCCGCGCTCGCCCGGGCCGAGACCGTTCACGCTCTGGTCGGTGATCCCCGAGATGGGGGCGAAGCGCGCCACCCCGGCCTGCGCGGACACCGAGAGCGGTCCGGCGACCTCGATCGGGAGCAGCGTGGCCGAGACGGCGGGGAGGCGGTGGAACGACGGCACGCTCGCGCCGAAGACGCCGAAGGGGACGAGCGGCACCGCCGGCTGCCCCGGCGGGCTCGCCTGTCCGAGGGTGCCGATCTGCTCGTGCCAGGCCAGGTCGGCCTCGACGAGGAGGTGCGGGAAGGCGAAGCCCGCGGCGAGCGCGGAGCGGAGGTAGGGCGCGTCGCGCTGCAGGACGTCGCCCACGAAGTCCTGCGTCCAGACGGCGTCGCCGGCGAGGAACCCCTCCGCGTTCACGAAGCTCTCCGCCGTGGGATGGGCCTCGTTGCGCAGGACGAGTCCGGTGCGCCAGCCGCTGGCCGGCTTCCACGCGTACGGGAGCGTGTCGTGCTGGAGGAGCAGCCTCGCCTCCCCCTTCACCTCGGGTGACGGGGCCCAGCGGAGCTCGAGCGAGCCGCCCGCGCCGCGCACGCCCGGGTTCTGCCCCTGGGCGATCCGGGAGTCGATCGTGGATCCGGAGGGGCCGAAGGCGTAGCCCGCCGCGACGGTCGTGTCCCAGCTCGGGCCCAGGGTGAGGAAGAAGGGCTGGGCGAGCCACCAGCCGGTCCGGGATCCCACCGTGACCTGGGGGACGAGCAGGCCGGTCTGCCGGCCCGAGAGCGGCACCTGGAGCCAGGGGAGCGGAAGCACCGGGATGGGCTCCTCGATGAAGAGGAACCGGGGGGTGATCCACAGCACCGGCCAGGAGAGCGTCGCGACCTCGCCCGGCACGATCTCCGCACGCGAGGCCCGGAGCTCCCACGACGGCGCCCCGCCGCAGCAGTCGCAGAGGGTGAGCCGCACGTCCTCCACGGCGAAGCGGGGGACGGCGCCCCCCGTCGGGACCTCGCCGGACGCCCGGCCCGCGGACAGGGTGAGCCGGTTGCGCCCCTCCCCCGCCGCCTCGCCCACCGTGGCCGCGCGGGAGAGGTCGAGCGGCTGCTCCTTGTAGAAGGCCCGCACCTCCCGGGCCTCCCACGCGCCGTCGAGCACGGCGTGGACGCCGTCGGCCCCGATCACCCGGCCCGGCGCGGTGAGGAGCACGTCTCCCGTCGCGTCCACCGTGCCGGTCGCGGGGTCGTAGCTCGCCGTGCGCGCGCGCAGCAGCACCTCCCCGCGGCGCATCCGCACGCCGCCCTCGAGGAGGAAGCGCTCGCGGGCCACGTCGTAGGTGACCGTGGCGGCCTCGACGTCCACCGTCCCTCCGGGGCCGGGAAGCGAGGTCTCCGCCCGGACGGGCCCCGGGAGGAGGAGCAGCAGCCCGGCCAGGGCGAGGAGGACGCGGACCACCCGCTACTTGCCCGTCGCCGCCGCCGGTCGCTCGAACTCGAGGGTGAGCGTCTCCCCGTCGATCCGCTGCTGCCAGGCCACGCTCTCGCGGAGCTGGATGTCGACGACGAAGTTCCTCCCCTGGCGGTGCGGGGCGAC
>DAOMFN010000147.1:0-5557 GCA_035429785.1 Anaeromyxobacteraceae bacterium | reverse complement strand
CGTCGGCCTCGGAGATCGGCGACGGGGAGCCCTCCGCCCCGCCCGGCGCAGCCGGCGCAGCCGCGGACGCGGCGACCAGCGCGGCGGCGATCAGGGCGGCGGGGTGCATGGACGGAATGTCCGCGAGGCGCCTGCCGGGGTCAAGCGCGACCGCGGCGGGTTTTCGGCCTAGGATTGCCCCCGGTGGACATCCGCGACCAGGCCGCGCTCCTCGCCGCCATCGTCACCCTGGCGCTCGCCGGGGCGGCGCTGCTCCGCAAGGAGCGTCCCCGGTCCTTCACCCTCTTCGCCCTCCTCTCCCTCGACCTCTTCCTCTACTCCGCGGCGGAGTTCCTCCACGGCCTCCCCGGTGCGCAGGGAGGCCACGACCTCTGGAAGCGCTTCGCCATCGGCGCAGGCTCCCTGCTCCCCGCCGCCGCCCTGGCCTTCTTCCTCGAGTTCCTGGGAGTGAAGCGGCGCCCGGCGCGCCGCGCGCGCGACCTGCTCCTCGGGGGCGCCATCTTCGGCATCGTGGTCGCGGTCTCCCCGCTCGCCCGCTCCGACGTGGCACCCCTCCTCGTGGCGGTGTTCGTCCTCCTGGCGCTCGCGATGGTCCTCTCCGTCGTCTGGCGGGAGATGGCCGCCGCCCCCACCCGGGCCGACCGCGCCCGCCTGACCTACGTCCTCGTCGGCGCGCTCGTGGTCGGCATCCTGGCCTTCCTCGACTTCCTCCCGCGGATGGGCTTCCGCTACCCGCTCGAGGGGCTCGGGTTCGTGGCCCTCACGCTGTACATGTTCCTGCTCCTGCAGGCGCTCCTGCGCCGCCGCCTGCTCGACCTCCACGAGTTCCTGGGGAAGCTGGCCGTGGTGACGCTCCTCGGGCTCGTGCTCGCGAGCATCTACGGCGGGCTGGTCTCCTGGGTCGGCGTCCGTCCCGGGCTCTTCTTCTTCAACACGCTCGTCGCCTCCTTCGTGATCCTGGCGCTCTTCGATCCCATCCGGTCCCGGGTGGAGGAGTGGGTGGTCGTGAACCTCTTCCCGGAGCGCTACGAGCTCGTGGGGGAGCTGGAGGCGCTGCGGGACCGCGTGGTGAACGTCATCGAGCCGGAGGGGCTCGAGCGCACCGTCCTCGACGGCCTCACCGAGACCCGGCGGGTCACCCACGCCTCGCTCTGGCTCGTCGCCGAGGAGCGGCCGGGCTACCGGCTGCTCGCCTTCCGCGGCCCGGAGCCGGTTCCCTTCCTCGAGCCGGGCACCGCCCGGGCGCTCCTCCGGGTGGCCTCGGACGGCCGCCGCGCCGTCCTCCTCGAGAACCTCGACCGGCGGCTCGCCGAGCTCCAGGCCGAGCACCCGCCGTCCTCCGGCGACGCGTCGGCGCGCCCCATCCCGCCGGCCGTCGCCGAGGAGATCGAGCGCATCTCCGACGCACGGGAGGCCATGGCGCTCATGAAGGCGGGCATCTGCATGCCGCTCCTGGCGGGCGACCGCGTCGCCGGCTTCCTCGCCTGCTGGGACGAGCGGGTCCAGGAGGCCTTCGCCTCCGACGAGATCGCCGCGCTCATCGAGGTCGCCGACCGGTGCGCCGTGGTCATCGACAACTCCAAGGCCTACCAGCAGATGAAGGAGCGCGACCGCCTGGCCGCCCTCGGCGAGATGGCCGCGGGCCTGGCCCACGAGATCCGCAACCCGCTGGCCGCCATCAAGGGCGCCACCCAGTACCTCGACCCATCGCGCCTGCCCGGCGACGACCGGGAGTTCCTCTCCATCATCGTCGAGGAGGTGGACCGCCTGAACGGCGTGGTGACCGCCTTCCTCGACTACTCCCGGCCGCTCAAGTCCAGCCTCTCGCCCGGCGACGTCGGGGACATCCTGCAGCGCACCTTCCGCCTCCTCGCTCCCCAGGTCCCCCCGGGCATCGCCGTCTCGATCGACGTCGCCCCCGAGCTGCCGCCGGTCGCCTGCGACGCGGAGCAGCTGAAGCAGGTCTTCCTCAACCTGGCCCTGAACGCCTTCCAGGCCATGCCGGAGGGGGGAACGCTCCGGGTGAAGGCCGGCCTGGCCCGCGACGACCTCTCCGGCTGGCGGGAGCACCGCTTCCGCGACGACCGGGTGGAGGTGCGCTTCCGCGACACCGGGCCCGGCATCCCCCCCGAGGCGCGCGAGAGCATCTTCGTCCCCTTCTACACGACGAAGGAGAAGGGCACCGGGCTCGGGCTCGCCATCAGCCAGCGCATCGTGAAGGCGCACCACGGCACGCTCACCGCCGGCTCGCCCCCCGGCGGCGGTGCCGAGTTCACCGTCTCCCTGCCCGCCATCCCGCCCGAGGCGGCGGCCGGTGCACCAGCGGCCGCCGCTCCGGCCGTTCGCGACGGGCCCCGTGGGCGCAGGCGCCGCCGCACCACCTGATCGACCGCTCCCCTTCGCCGGACGGCCGTGCTAACAGGAACCCCCGTGGCCCACGTCCTCATCGTCGACGACGAGACCAACATCCGGCGCGTCCTCTCGGCGATGCTCACCCGGGACGGCTACGAGGTCACCGCCGCCGCCGACGGGGAGCAGGCGCTCGCCGCCATGCACCGCGCCCCGATCGACGTGGTGGTCACCGACCTCGTCATGCCGCGGATGGGCGGGCTCGAGCTGCTGAAGGCCATCGGGGCCACCTACCCGGACGTCCCGGTGATCCTGATCACCGCCCACGGCACGGTCGACACCGCGGTGGAGGCCATGAAGGCCGGGGCCTTCGACTACATCACGAAGCCCTTCGACCAGGACGACCTGCGCACCGTCATCGGCAAGGCGGTGCGGGCGCGCGTCCTCGAGGGACAGCACGTCCACCCCCCCACGGCCGAGGGGGAGCGCCCGCCGCTCGTCGGGCAGTCGCCGTCGATGCGCGCGGTCTACGACCTCATCGCCCGGGTGGCCGACTCCCCCTCCACCGTGCTCATCACCGGCGAGAGCGGCACCGGCAAGGAGCTCGTGGCCCAGGCCCTCCACCGGGGGAGCTCCCGGCGCAGCCAGCCCCTCATCAAGGTGAACTGCGCCGCCATCCCCAAGGACCTCGTCGAGAGCGAGCTCTTCGGCTACGAGAAGGGCGCCTTCACCGGCGCGGTCGGGTCCAAGCCGGGTCGCTTCGAGCTCGCCGACGGCGGCACCCTCTTCCTCGACGAGATCGGCGAGATCCCCGTCGAGATGCAGGTGAAGCTCCTGCGCGCGCTCCAGGAGTCGGAGTTCGAGCGCGTGGGGGGGATCCGGACCATCCGGGTCGACGTGCGGCTCATCGCCGCCACGAACCGGGACCTCGAGGCGCTCATCGCGGAGGGGCGCTTCCGGGAGGACCTCTACTACCGGCTGAACGTGGTCCCCGTCGCGCTGCCCCCGCTGCGCGACCGCCGGGAGGACATCCCGCTGCTCGTCCAGCACTTCATCGAGAAGTACGACCGTCGCCTGGGGAAGAAGGTCGAGCGGGTGGACGAGGCCGCCATGGAGGTCCTCACCCACTACGCCTGGCCCGGCAACATCCGCGAGCTCGAGAACGTGATGGAGCGCTCGGTGCTCTTCGCCGACGGGCCGCTCGTCACGGTCGCCCAGCTCCCCGAGACCCTCCGGGACCGCACGCCGGGACCGGCGACGCCCGTGGCCGCGCTCGGGGCGCTCGGCGCCATCGCCTCGCCGAGCGGGGCCTCGATGAAGGACATCGTGCGCCAGGCCCAGTCGGAGCTGGAGCGCACGCTCATCTCCCGCGCGCTCGAGGAGACCGGCGGGAACGTCACCCGGGCGGCGAAGAAGCTCCAGATCAGCCGCAAGTCCCTGCAGGTGAAGATGAAGGAGCTGGGGCTGCGCGGGCTCGACGACGCGTAGGCCTCCTCGCGGCCGAGCCCGCGTCGGCGGGCGGTCCCGTCAGCGCCGGCCCCGCACCGACTCCACGAGCGCGTAGGCCTCGGATCGCCCGAGCCCCCGCCCCCGGGCGAGCGCACGGGCCACGGCCGTGGGGGCCTCCCCGGCCGCCAGTCGCCGCCGGATCTCCTCCTCCACGGGCTCGGCAGGTTCCTCGGCGGGCGCCGCGTCGGCTCCCTCGACGACGAGCGTGACCTCGGCGCGCACGTCGTCCGGGAAGCGCGCGCGCAGCTCCGCGAGCCGGCCGCGGACGATCTCCTCGTGCAGCTTCGTGATCTCCCGGGCCAGCGCGGCCCGCCGGTTCCCCAGCGCGCCCTCGAGGTGGGCGAGCGTGGCCGCGGTCCGGTTGCCGGCCTCGAAGACGACGAGCGTGGCCGGCAGCCCGGCGAGCCAGCGGAGGGCCTCGGCGCGCGCGCCGCCCTTCCGCGGGAGGAAGCCCGCGACCAGGAACCGGTCGGAGGGCAGTCCCGAGGCGGAGAGCGCGGCGAGGGCGGCGGAGGGCCCGGGCACCGGGACCACCCGGGCGCCGGCCTCCCAGGCCGCGGCCACCAGCATCCCCCCGGGATCGGAGACCCCGGGCGTGCCAGCGTCGGTCACGAGCGCCACCGACGCGCCCTCCCGCAGCCGCTCGATCACCCGCTCGATGCGCCCCTCCTCGTCGAAGGCCGGCAGGGAGAGGAGGCGGCCCGGCCGGGCGCCGGCGTGCGCCAGCAGCACCTGGGTCCGCCGGGTGTCCTCCGCCACCACGACGTCGACGCTCCGGAGCACCTCGGCCGCCCGCGGCGACAGGTCGCCCAGGTTCCCGATGGGGGTCGCCACGACGTGGAGCACGCCCGGGCCGGCGCCGCTCATCCCGGAGCGCCTCCGGCCGCGTCGAACGCGCCCTGGAAGAGCTCCATCCGGGCGCCCGGACCGGTCCCGGTGACGGCCACCACGTCGAACCGGATCTCCTCGTCGAGGGCGCCGTTCCGTCTCGCCCAGTCGGTGGCGGCGGCGACGACCCGCAGCGCCTTCCTCCGGTCGACCGACTCCTCGGGCGTGCCGTGCCCGTCCCCGGACCTGCAGCGCACCTCCACGAAGCAGAGCACGCCGCCGTCCCGGCAGACGAGGTCCACCTCCCCGGCCCGGGTCGCGTGGTTGCGGTCGAGGATCTCGTAGCCGCGTGCTGCGAGCCAGGCCTCCGCACGCCGCTCCGCGTCGCTCCCCGTCGCCCGCCGGTCGGTCATCGGGCTCAACCGGCGTGGTCCGCCGCCTCGCGGAAGACGGGGTCGGAGGTCCCGTGCACGACCTGGCGCCCCCGCGCCACCTGCTTGAGCGCGCGGGCCAGGATGCGCCGCGCCCCCTCCGGCAGGGAGGCGAACGCGTCGTCGAGGAGGGCCACCGACTTCCCGGCCGCGAGCCCCTGCTCGGCGAACCCGAGCTTGAGCACGGCGTAGCAGACGTCCCGCTCCGCGGGTTGCAGGGACAGGGAGGGCACGAGCCGCCCTCCCGCCTGCACCTGCACGTTGCCCCGCTCGTCCACGAAGAAGCTCGTGAGCCGCTGGCCGGAGAGGAGCGGCAGGAGCTGGACCACCCGGGGCTGGAGCGCCCTCAGCGCGGCGCCGACGCCCAGTCCCAGCTCCGCCGAGGCCCGGGCCACGAGCTCGCGCAGCCGGTAGGGCTTGGTCACGTAGTCGTCCGCGCC
>DAOMFN010000146.1:0-5558 GCA_035429785.1 Anaeromyxobacteraceae bacterium | reverse complement strand
GAGCCGGAGGACCGCCGGGACGGGGAGCCCGGGGGGCACGCGGTGGAGCCGGAATGCGATCGACGGATCCGACGGGTCGGGGAGCCCGCGGTCCTCCGCCGCATCGGGCGGGAACGGGGTGGCCCGCTCCCAGGCCACCACCAGCGGGCCGAGGGCGCCGAGCCCGACCGCGAGCACCGTGAGCGCGGCGGCGGCGGTGGGCGGCGCGGCCGGGTCCGAGGCGGCGCCGGCGGCGACGAGGGAACCGAGCCCGTTGTTCACCGCGTGGGCGAGCACCGGCGGCCACACCGAGCCCGAGCGCCAGGCCATCCAGCCCAGCATCCCGCCCAGGAAGAGGACCGCGGGGAACCGGACCGGGTCGAGGTGCATCGCCGAGAACAGGAACGCCGAGCCCGCGATGGCGGCGACGGGCCGGAGGTGGGTCCGGAGCGCAGAGAGGACGTACCCCCGGAACGCCACCTCCTCGGCGAGGGGAGCGGCCACCGACGCGAGCAGCGCCACGGCCACCTGGTGCCGGCGGCTCCCCTCGAAGAGGCGGGTGACGTCGAAGGCCTCCACCCACGACCGCGGGACCGCCAGGGTGGTGAGGGCCATGATCCCGCTCGCGGCCAGGAAGAGCGCGAGCCCGGCGGCGGCGGCGAGGGCGAGTTGCCGCGCGGCCGGCCTCCGGGAGAGGAGCAGGAAGGGCCCGGGGCGCAGGTTGGACCCGGCGGCCACGAGGGCGGGCGGCAGAAGGAAGACGAAGGCCTCGGTCCAGGCCAGCCCGAGCACCGGATGGCGTGCCTGGGCGGTGCCCCCGAGCCCGGCGTAGAGGGCCATGAGGAAGAGGAAGAACGCGAACGCGCTCTTTCGCGGGATCGCGATATCGGGGTGGCCGCTCTCCACGTTCGGAGACATGATAGTGCTCGGAGCGCGATGAGCACCTTTCGAGATCGAACCGTGATCCTGGGCGTGGGGGGCGGCATCGCCGCCTACAAGGCCTGCGAGCTCGTCCGCCAGCTCGTGAAGGGCGGCGCGGACGTCCGGGTGGCCATGACCCGGAACGCCACCCGCTTCGTCGGCGAGCTCACCTTCCAGGCCCTCTCCGGCCACCCGGTGCTCGTGGACCTGCTCGACCCGGCATCGGACGCGTCCTACGGCCACCTGGAGCTGGCCCGCCGGGCCGACCTCCTCGTCGTGGCCCCGGCCACCGCCGACCTCCTCGCCCGCCTCCGTGCCGGCATGGGGGACGACGCGGTCACCACCACGGCGCTCGCCTGCACCTGCCCGGTGCTCCTGGCCCCGGCGATGAACACCCGGATGTGGGAGGGACCCGCCGTCCAGGAGAACCTCGCCGCCCTGCGGGCCCGCGGCTGGCACCAGGTGGGTCCGGAATCCGGGGAGCTCGCCGACGGGGACGTCGGGGAAGGCCGGCTCGCCGACCCGGTCGAGATCGCCCGCGCGGCCGCCCGCCTCCTCGGGCCGCGCGACCTCGCCGGACGCCGCGTGCTCGTCACCGCCGGGCCGACGCGGGAGCCGATCGACCCCGTCCGCTTCGTCTCCAACCCCTCCACCGGCCGGATGGGCTTCGAGGTGGCGCGGGCCGCGGCCCGGCGCGGGGCCGAGGTGCTCCTCGTCTCCGGCCCCACCCACCTCCGCGATCCCGACGGCGTCCGCGTGCTCCGGGTCGTCACCGCGGCCGAGATGGCCGACGCGACGCTGGGAGCGGTGAGCGAGCAGGACGTGCTCGTGGCGGCGGCGGCGGTCTCCGACTACCGGCCGGCCCGGCCGTCGCCCTCCAAGAAGAAGAAGTCG
Organism: Anaeromyxobacteraceae bacterium; assembly: GCA_035429785.1. Lineage (GTDB taxonomy): Bacteria > Myxococcota > Myxococcia > Myxococcales > Anaeromyxobacteraceae > CAIOAK01. The sequence goes on along the minus strand of DAOMFN010000146.1, from coordinate 3,764 downwards.
GACGGCAACGAGTCGCTCGAGCTGGAGCGGACCCCCGACATCCTGGCCACGCTCGGCGAGCGGCTCGCCGGCGCCCCGCGATCGCCGGTGCTGGTCGGCTTCGCCGCGGAGACCGAGGACCTCGTCGAGAACGCCCGCGAGAAGCTCCGTCGCAAGCGCTGCGACCTCGTCGTCGCGAACGCGGTGGGAACCCCCGGGGCCGGGTTCGGCGGCGACCGCAACCGGGTCGCCATCGTGGACGCGGACCGGGTGGAGGAGCTCGAGGGGACGAAGGCGGCCGTCGCCGACTCCATCCTCGACCGGGTGGTGCCGATCCTCGACGCCCGCCGTCCACGGCCATGACCGCAGGCAGGAAGATCCCCCCGGAGGTGTCCGACCTGGCCGGCGAGGCGCTGCGTCACCTCTGGTGGCTGCGCGACGCCGGGGTGCGGGAGGTGGAGATCGGGTCCGCGCCGTCGAGGGCGGAAGCGGCGGCCTCCGCGGCGACGACGGTCGCTCCCCCGATGGCACCGGTGCGTGCACCCGCCCCGGCTCCGGTGGCGGGTCCCGCGCTCGCCCTCCACGCCCTCTCCGAGAAGGGCTGCGGGAGCGAGGCGCTCGTCGGCATCCGGAACCAGCTCGGGGAATGCACACGGTGCAAGCTCCACGCGGGCCGGACGACCCTGGTCTTCGGCGTCGGCAACCCGTCGGCGGAGCTGGTCTTCGTCGGCGAGGGTCCCGGGGCCGACGAGGACGCGCAGGGCGAGCCGTTCGTGGGCAAGGCGGGCCAGCTCCTCACCCGGATGATCGAGGCCATGGGGTTCAGCCGCTCCGAGGTCTACATCGCGAACGTCGTGAAGTGCCGCCCCCCCGGCAACCGCGACCCGGAGCCGGACGAGATCGAGAGCTGCGAGCCCTTCCTCAAGGCGCAGATTGCCGCGATCCGGCCACGGGTCATCGTGGCGCTGGGGCGCTTCGCCGTGCAGACCCTGCTCCGCGACACCACGCCCATCAGCCGCCAGCGCGGCCGCTGGCGCGAGTACGAGGGCGTCCGGCTCATGCCCACGTTCCACCCGGCCTACCTGCTCCGCAACCCGGCCGAGAAGAAGGCCGCCTGGGACGATCTACAGCTCGTCATGAAGGAGTTCGGGAAGTCCCCGCCGCGGGGGGGATCGTGACGCGGGTGCTCCTCGCCGGCGCGCTGCTCGCCGCGGGCCTCGCCGGGGTCGCCTCCGGTGCGGCGGAGGGCGCATCCGGCCCGGGCTCCCCGAGGGTGCTCGTCCTCGACGTCCACGCGCCCATCACGACCGGCGTGGCCGAGTACGTCGAGGCCGGGTTCGAGCGGGCCCGTCGCGAGGGGTTCTCGGCCGTCGCCATCTCGCTCGACACGCCCGGAGGGCACCTCGAGGCCACCCGCGACATCGTCCAGCGCATGCTCGCGTCCGAGGTCCCCGTCGTGGTCTGGGTCGGGCCTGCAGGGGCCCGGGCCGCGTCGGCGGGCGTCTTCATCACCATGGCGGCGGACGTCGCGCTCATGCACCCCACCTCCGTCATCGGCGCCGCCCACCCGGTGCTCGGCGGCGGCCAGGACGTCGAGAAGGAGGCGGGCAAGGAGATGGCGCGAAAGGTGGAGAACGACACCGCCGCCTTCGCCCGGACCATCGCCGCCACCCGGGATCGCAACGCCGACTGGGCCGAGAAGGCCGTCCGGGAGAGCGTCTCCGCCACCGCGGAGGAGGCGGTCCGCCTCCGGGTCGTGGACGGTGTCGCCGACGACCTCGCGGCCGCGCTCGCCCAGGCCGACGGCCGCAGCTTCACCCGCTCCGGTACGGTGCGCCCGATCCGCGCCCGCGGGGCCGTGGACGTCCCGGCCGAGATGACGGTCCGCCAGCGCGTCCTGGCGTTCCTCTCCGACCCCAACGTCATCGCCATCCTCATGATGCTCGGCACGCTGGGGCTGGCGCTCGAGTTCTACCACCCGGGCGGCATCGTCCCGGGCGCCCTGGGTGCCTTCTTCCTCCTGCTCGCCTTCCTGTCGATGAGGGTCATCCCGGTCAACGTGGGCGCCGTCGTGCTGATCCTCGCGGGGGTCGCCCTGCTCGTCGTGGAGGGCTTCGTGACCACCCACGGCGTCGCCGGGATGGCCGGCGCGGCGCTCATCGGGATCGGGATGCTCTTCTTCATCGACCGCAGCTCGGCCGAGTACCGCTTCGACCCGGTCCTGCTCTCGCTCTCGCCCTGGGTCATCTGGCCCACGCCGGTGGCGCTGGGCGGCATCCTCGGGTTCGTGGGGTGGAAGGTGGCCCGCACCCGGCGGGAGAAGCTGCGGCTCGGCGCACCGGGAATGGTGGGCGAGGTGGGGGAGGCCACGAGCGACGTGGGGCCCGAGGCCGGGGAGGTCTTCGTCCACGGCGAGCGCTGGGCCGCCCGGTCGCCCACGCCCATCGCCCGCGGCGCGGCCGTCCGCGTCCGGGAGGTCCACGGGCTCGTCCTGCACGTCGAGCCGGAGCCCGGCCGGCGCGGCGTGCTGCCCTGACGGTCTAGCGGCCGGGCCCGGCCCGGCGGAGGAGGGACTCACATGCCGGCACTCGGATTGCTCATCCCGGTCGCGGTCGTCGTGGGCTGGTTCGCGATGGGCCTGCGCGTCGTCAACGAGTACGAGCAGGGCGTGATCCTGCGCCTGGGGCGCTTCGTCGGCATCCGCACGGCGGGGCTGAAGTGGATCATCCCCTTCGTCGACCGCATGATCATCATCGACATGCGGGTCACCGCCGAGCAGGTGCCGCCGCAGGACGTCATCACCCGGGACAACGTCTCGGTGAAGGTGAACGCGGTCATCTACTTCCGCGTGGTGGAGGCGGGGAAGGCGTTCCTCCAGGTCACCGACTTCCTCTTCGCGACCAGCCAGTTCGCCCAGACCACGCTCCGCTCCGTGCTCGGCCAGGTGGACCTCGACGACCTCCTCTCGCAGCGGGAGAAGATCAACAAGCAGCTGCAGGAGATCATCGACCGGCACACCGAGCCCTGGGGGGTCAAGGTGACGGCCGTCGAGGTGAAGCAGATCGACCTCCCCGAGGAGATGCGCCGCTCCATGGCCGGCCAGGCCGAGGCGGAGCGCGAGCGGCGGGCGAAGGTCATCGCCGCCGAGGGCGAGCTCCAGGCGGCCTCCAAGCTGTCCGAGGCGGCCGACATCATCGCCCGGTCCCCCGGAGCCCTGCAGCTCCGCTACCTCCAGACCCTCGTCGAGATCTCCTCCGACAAGGGGACGAACACCATCTTCCCGCTGCCGCTCGACATGATCCGGCCCTTCCTCGAGTCGAAGCAGCCGAAATAGCGGGAGGGCCCGCCCGTAGGGATCCCCGCCGGCGCCCCCGTGCGCCCAGGAGGTCACCCCCCATGCGCCGCCCCTCGCTCCTCGCCCTCTCCGTGGTCGCCGCCGCGCTTCCCGCGCTGGCGCTCGCCACCCCGGTCTCCACCGCCGTCCCCGTCCCGGGCAGCTTCGACCGGGTCGACTCGAGGGGCGACTTCGACGTGGAGGTCCGGGAAGGCACGCCCCCGTCGATCGAGGTCGTGGGCGAGCCCGGGATGGCGGAGCGGGTGGAGGTGGGGCTCTCCGGGTCCGAGCTCCGCCTCACCCGCAAGCGCGAGTTCGACTCCGCCAAGGGCGTGGTGGTGAAGGTGGTGCTGCCGACCTTCCGCGGGCTCGCGCACGGCGGGGGCGGGAGCCGGGCGGCCGAGTCCCGCCCTGCCCCGCGCCACAACCCGCGGGCGGTGATGCGGGCGGG
>DAOMFN010000145.1:2250-5595 GCA_035429785.1 Anaeromyxobacteraceae bacterium | reverse complement strand
ATCGTCATGCGGTCCACTCCCCGTCGTCGGCGCCGGGCACCCCGCTGCCGGGATCGGCGGCGCGCTTTCCCCTGCCCTCCCCGTCCGGCCAGACCGGTGCGGGGATGACACCATCCGCGAAGGTCACCTTGCCGACGAGGATGCACCCCTTCATGCCCGGGCGGCAGTAGGCCAGGTCCACCTTCTTGCAGAGGCCTCCCACCTCGTGGCGGCAGCTCCAGGAGCTCAAGACGGACCATGATGGGGGGGACGACGCTTCCGCGCAACCGCCGGGGTGTCGCAGGCCGGGAGGCCCGCGAACCCTTCCGGGGCGGCCTGGCTCCCACCGCCGGAACGCGAACCCCACTCCCGGGAGCTCCCCGTGCACCGAATCGCCCTCGTCGCACTCTCCGCAGCCATCGCCCTCGCGGCCCCTGCCTTCTCCCACGCCGCCGGCCCCACGCCCGCGAAGGTGTCCTCCGCGACCCCGGTCGCCGCCCGGGCCAGGCTCATCTTCTTCATGAACCCCAATGGAGCGCCCTGCCAGATGCAGGACCGCATCCTCCAGGAGATGGCGGGCGAGCTCCGCGGCAAGGTGGACGTCGTCTACCTGCGCACGACCTCCCAGCAGGACCTGGGCTGGTTCCAGCAGTACGGAATCCGGTCGCTGCCGACGCTGCTGCTCGCCGACGCATCGGGGAAGGAGATCCGGCGCGCCACCCCGGGGATCCAGTCGGCGGACCAGGTCCGCCGCCTCGTCGGCAACTGAGCCCGCCGTGACCCTCGGCCTCTCCACGATCGCGCTGTCCTTCGGCGCCGGGCTCGCCAGCGTGGCGAGCCCCTGCGTGCTGCCGGTGCTGCCCCTCATCGTCACCGGGACGGCCGACGAGCACCGGTCGCGGCCGGCGCTCGTCGTGCTGGGCATCGCCCTGTCCTTCGTCGCGATGGGGATCGCCACGAGCCTCTTCGGCTCCGTCGTCGGGCCCGCCATCCCGGCGCTCGAGAAGGTCGTGGGCGTCGTCGTGGTGGCGTTCGGCCTCCTGCTGATCGCCGACGTGAACCCCTGGAAGCGGCTCACCTGGTTCCAGCGCGTGAATCCGAGCGGCGGCGGTCGCCTCTCCGGGCTCGTCCTCGGCATGAGCCTCGGGCTCGTGTGGATCCCCTGCGTCGGCCCGATGCTCTCCTCGGTCCTCGCCGCGGTCGCCGCGGAGGGGACCCTGGCGGCGGGCGTGACGCTGCTCCTCGTCTACTCCCTCGGATTCGCGGTGCCCATGCTCGCGGTGGGCTACGGTTCCCAGACGCTCCGGCAGCGCATCCGCGCGATCTCGGCCCATCCCGCGATCGTGCGCTGGGCGTCGGGCCTGCTGCTCGTCGGCTTCGGCGTGCTCATCCTCTGGAAGGGGATGCTCTTCGCCGGGATGTGACCGGTCGCGCGCGGCACGTGCGGCACGTTGCCGCACCACCGCGACCGGCGAGGCGGGCACTGGTTGGTAGGCGTGGAAGTTCCACCCACCACCAGGAGACCCAGAGATGAACCGCACGATCGCCGCCCTCGCCGCCCTCCTCCTCGCCGTCCCCGCCCTCGCCTCCGACCAGACCCGCCAGCAGACCCGCGACCCGTCCACGCACGTGGACGGCTCGGCCACCCCGCAGCGCGACCAGACCCGGGACCAGACCCGCGAGCGGCTCCGCGACGGCTCGCACTCCGCCTCGCAGGAGCGCACCCGGGCCATGAAGGGCTCGGGCGGCGGGCAGGGCGCCGGAGCGGGCGGCGGGTCCGGGAACGCCTACCGCGGCGGCAAGTAGCCCTCCCGTCCGGGTGCCGGAATGACCTCCCTGCTGCTCGCCCTGGCACTCCTCGCCGCCGACGGCGGCGGGCCCCGGTTCGAGGGGTCCGTCGCCGCCGGAGGCGGATGGGACGGCACCCTCCTCATCGCCCCGGGGGCCGGCAGCGCCGGCTCGGCGATGGGCTCGGTGACCGCGACCGGGGGCGCCGGTGTCGAGCTCAGCGAGGTGGCGTTCCTCTACGTGGGCGGCGTGCTCGACGGGGCGCGCTTCGCCTCGCTCCCCGAGCTCGACCGGGCCAGCGCCGGCGCGGAGGCGACGCTGCTCGTGGACCTCGTGGGGCCGCTCGCGCTCGTCGTGGGCAGCTCCGGCGCGTGGAACTGGTACGCGGATCCGGCGCGATCGGGCGCGAGCGTCACGGCCCGCGCATCGCTCCGGCTGCGGCCGCTGCGCTGGCTCGCGCTGCGGGCGGGATACGGACACGCCTGGCGGACGGCCGTCGACCCCGTGTACGCGACCAGCATCGACCGCCTGTTCGGCGAGGTCGAGTTCCGCCCCTTCGCCTCGACCTGGCTCTCGCTGTCCGCCTTCGGCGAGCGCGGGGACCTCACCTTCTACGAGGAGATCCTCCCGTCGGCGTCCGGATCCGGGGCGACCGCGGCCACGACCTCGGTCTTCCTCCCCTACCGCGCGCCGGCCACGACCACCGGCCTGGGGGTCGGCATCGAGCAGGGGCTCGGGGCGGGGATCTCGCTCGACCTCGGCGCCAGCCTGCGCCGCACGATCACCCCGGACGGCGACGTCACGGGTCCGTCGGTGAACCTGGCCGCGACGTGGCGGTTCGACTGACCGCCGTCTCGACGTCGAGCGGCGCCTTCACCAGCCGCTTGAAGTAGAACTGCGTCCCGTACAGGGCCGCCGCGGGGTTGTGCCCCGTCACGCGGTCCTTCGCGACGAGCGTGGTCGTGGGCGCCTCGGCGTGCCGCGTGAAGATCATGTCGTGCCCCACGCACAGGCCGACGATGACGTTCATGTCGGTGCGCCGCTCGTTCAGGATCCGGGCCTGGGCCACCGGATTGCACAGCGGCTCGAACGTGCCCGGGCGCACCTTGTCCTCCTCGTGCAGTCCCAGCCGCACCTTGTCCACCGACCCGACCTTGCAGCAGACCGAGACCGGCTCCAGCCCCTGTCCCTCCAGGATCTCGGAGAGGCGGGCGCTCTCCTCGAGCAGCCCGATGCAGGTGGCGATCCCGATCCGGCGCCATCCCATCCGCTTCGCGAGCGCCACGGTGTCCTCGACCCGGGTCCAGCGCGGGTGGACCGTCCCGCCGGGCCGCTTCTCGTAGCAGAGCCCTTCCACCTCCGCCGCGGCCCTGGCCAGCGCCGCGTCGCCCCCGTCGCCCTCGTAGGCGGCGAGCGCGCCCTCGGCGACGTCGCCGTGGTGGGTGGTCGGGCAGTTCCCCGGGCGCGGGGGGGCGGTGGCGGGGTCCCCGCTCCAGCAGGCGGTCGCGCCTCGCTTGCGGAACACGGCGCTGCAGTCGGCGCAGGATGGGTCGGCTCGGTCCACGGGGTCCTCCGGTC
>DAOMFN010000145.1:0-2150 GCA_035429785.1 Anaeromyxobacteraceae bacterium | reverse complement strand
GCACATGCATCTCCGGAAGATCCTCGTCGCCGCGGCGCTCGCGGCCTCCGCGTCGCCCGCGCTGGCCACGAACGGCATGCGCATGATCGGCTTCGGCCCGGTCCAGAACTCGATGGGCGGCGTCGGCGTCGGCGCCACCCTCGACTCCGCCAGCGTGCTCTCCAATCCGGCTGGCATGTCGGAGCTGGGCGGGCGCGTGGACTTCGGGGCCACCTGGTTCCTGCCGACCGTGAAGTACAGCGCCACCGGCACCGACACCGGCCAGCCGGGGCCGAACCCCTTCGTGAACCAGCCCGGGGTCACGCTGGAGAGCAACAAGGGCGCTTCCCCCATCCCCGCGTTCGGGATCGTCATCCCCATCGACGACCGGTGGTCCTTCGGTCTCGGCGCCTACGGCGTCGCCGGGATGGGCGTGGACTACGCGGCGAACCTCTACTCCTCCACGACGTTCACCGGGTACCAGCAGATGCGGTTCACCCCGGGGGTCTCGTTCAAGCTGAACGACATGTTCTCCTTCGGCGTCACGCTGAATGCGATGTGGGCCACGACCGAGTGGAACGTCGCCGGCGCCTTCGGCCAGGTCCCGCACATGTCGGGCTCCGGCTTCGGGATCGGCGGCACCATCGGCGCCAAGTTCACGCCCATCCAGATGCTCACCATCGGCCTGGCCTTCGAGACCACCTCGTTCTTCCAGGACTTCGCGTACAACACGCCCGGCGGCGTCGACAGGCTCACCTTCAACCAGCCCTGCGTGCTCACCGGCGGCGTCGCCGTCCGTCCCCTCGACATGCTGCTCGTCGCCGCCGACGTCGAGTGGATCAACTGGCCGGCCACCAACGGCGCGAACAAGCCCGCCTTCTCCCAGAACGCGAGCGGCGCCATGCCGTGGAACATGAACTGGTCGAGTCAGGTGGTCTTCAAGCTGGGCGTGCAGGTGACGCCGCTCGACTGGCTCTCCATCCGCGCCGGCTACAACTACGGCAAGATGCCGCTCGACGCCTCCCGGGCGTTCGAGAACATCGCCTTCCCGGCGGTGGCCGAGAACCACGTCACGCTCGGCGCCGGCTTCAACCTGGGCAAGCACGTCGCCATCAACGTGGGCGGCATGTGGGCGCCCTCGGCGAGCATCTCCGGGTCGAACCCCGACTTCCCGTTCGGGACCCCGGGCTACCCCGGCCCCTACGGACAGGGGATCGCCAGCTACACGACCTCGATGACCCAGGTGGGCCTCGACGGGGGCATCGCCTACAAGTTCTAGAGTTCCAGGAATCCCTCCGGCCCCGCCGGTCTCCAACGGGGCATGGAGAACCCGACGCCTTCCACGCCGCCCTTCGGCTGCCTGCACTGCACCACGGCAGGCAGCCTGAAGGGCGACGTGTCGCGGATGCCGCGGACCTGCCCCACCCGCACCCACGCCGAGGTCGCGGGGGACGTCTCCGGGTACCTGGGCGAGGAGCGGCGGGCGCTCATGCGCGCCGCCGACGCGACCCCGTTCAAGCCCGACCGGGCGCTGCGCAACCGCGTGGAGGAGCTCGCCCACTACGCCCGCGGGCGCGGCATGCGCCGGGTGGGCGTCGCCTTCTGCGTGTCCATGCTGAAGGAGTCGCAGGAGCTCGCGCGCCAACTGCAGGCCGAGGGGCTGGAGGCGGAGCTCGTCTGCTGCCGTGTCGGCGCCGTCGACCACGACCGCATCGGCCTCCCCAAGGCCCACCCCGACCGGTTCGCCGCCATCTGCAACCCGGTGGCGCAGGCCCGCCTGCTGAACGAGCGGAGGGTGGACCTCGTGGCGCAGGTCGGGCTCTGTATCGGCCACGACCTCGTGCTCCAGGAGGAGTGCGAGGCGCCGGTGACCACGCTGGTCGTGAAGGACCGGGCCCTCGACCACCACACCATCCGGGCGCTGCGGCCGGACGGCGCCGCGGGAGCTCCGGGCCCGGCCTGACCCGCGCGGACGCGGGGGTAACCCGTACCCCTGGTGGAGCGCCGAGAGCGCGGCCGAGATGACGAGCTGCGCACCGTTGCTTGCCGCCACCGCCTCGCCCGGATCCGGCAACTGGCCCAGCACCAGGGAAGCGCCGAACTCCGCCCCCGGATTGGCGGGCGGCACCTCCCGCCCACGACCAGTCACTCATCGTTCGCGGCGCTGATCA
>DAOMFN010000144.1:0-5610 GCA_035429785.1 Anaeromyxobacteraceae bacterium | reverse complement strand
CTGCACGTGATTCCGGGGGGTTGCCCGGGCCCGGTGTCGGGGATTCCCGACTCGGCGTCCCGGAACGGCGACCGATCAGGCCAGCGAGTGCGTGAGCAGCTCCTGGTGCCGCTCGTCCTGGCGGGAGAGCACCGAGAAGAAGGTTCGGATCTCCGGGTCGCCGCTCCGGGCCAGTTCCTCCGCGTGGAAGGACCCGGCTCGCCCCTCCAGCTCGATGACGCGGCGGAGGATGGAGGGCACGTCCGCCTCGGTGGCGGCCTCGAACTCCCGCTCCAGGCCGACGAGCTCCGCTGCCATGGCGTCGAGCCCCCAGGCGAGCCCGGAGAGGACGTCGGGGTCCCATGCCGCCTCGCGCTGGTGCCGGGCGAGGAGCTGGATCCGCTGCGCGTGCTGCTCCTCCTCCTCGGCGAGGCGCAGGAAGAGGTCACGAAGGTCGGGCCGGTGCTCGAAACGCCGAGCCAGCGCCGCGTAGACGTCGCGGAACTGGGTCTCGATGCGTGCGGCGGCCGAGAGGCAGTCGTGGGTGTTCATGCTCCGAACGGTACGCATCGCCCGCGCCAGGCGCGATGGTCCTTCTTGGGGCCCCCCGGGGGGCCGGCCCGGAAGGGTGTCGGGAGCGTCCCCGCCTGGCGATCGGGCCTGCTGTAGACTTCGCGAGCGTGCGCGCGCTCCGACCGCTTCGGTCCCTGGTTCCCGTTCTCGCCGTCCTCTGCGCCTGCGACACCACGCCCTCGGCAGCCGGAGGAAGCTGCGGAGGGGACGCGGGCCTCTGCCTGAACCTGATCGCCGTCGACCAGAACCTGGTGGCCCAGGCCATCTGCCAGGAGGTGGTCGGGCCGGGCTACGCGTTCCACCCCGACCAGGCCTGCCCCCTGGAGAGCGTCGCGGGGATCTGCACCCGGATCGAGACCGGGCTCAGCTACGCGATCGTCTACTCCACCCCGCCGTACTCGACGGACGCGGCGGCGGCCGACTGCGCCGCCCGCGACGGGGCCTTCCAGCCGCCGTGACGTCGGTCCGGGGCGCCGCGAGCCCCCCGGCGTCACGGCGACGGGCGGACCGTCCCCTTCCAGCCGCTCACGTCGGCCCCCGGCGGCGCCGTCCGCGCCCACCACTCCGCCATGCGGGGCAGGAACCGGCGCGTGTAGGAGAGGCGGGAGACGGCGTTGAACGTCGTCGAGTCGCCGTTGAAGCAGTGCTCGTCCCTCTGGCCGTAGGTGAACTCGGCGTCGGCCGGCGGTTCGGCGGCCATCAGGAAGTCCTCGGCCCGGTAGACGGCGGAGTTCAGGAAGAAGTTGTCGGAGAGCCCGACCGCGACGTGCAGCTTGCCCCGGAGCTTCGGGCCGATGCGGGCCCAGTCGCGTTGCAGGACGTGGACGAGGTCGAAGCGCTCCCGCCAGGCCGCCGCCACGTCCCGGTCGACCGCTCCCGTCCGCTTGTCGAAGATGCGCCGCGGGTAGCCGTCCTCCCCGACCGGCGAGAAGACCGCCTCCCAGGCGTCCCACTGCCCGCCGGACCGGCTCCGGGTGCCGAGGGCGAGCTCCTTCCGGCTCTCCTGCTCCACGGTGCTCCTCAGGTTGCCGAGGTAGTCCCGGGACGCCGGCCGCGGGGTGGACCGCCAGGGCCCGGTGGTGCGGAAGGCGTTCTCGTCGGCGTAGACGTCGATGGAGACGTAGTGCCGGAAGTCCACCGGGTCGGGGCACGCGGCCCACGCGCCGTTGTACTGGTCCGGGTAGAGGATCTGCGCGGCGAGCGACTCCCAGCCGCCGGTCGAGCCCCCGTAGAGCGCCCTCGCCCACGGGCCGATGCCCCGGAAGCGCCGCTCGATCTCGGGAAGGAGGTCGAAGGTGATGGCGTCGCCGTACGGCCCGACGTTCTCCGAGTTCACCGCGTAGGAGTCGTCGTAGTACGGGTTCGCGTGCTGCACGAGGAGCACGATGGCGCGGGGGAAGCCCGGCGACCTCCAGGTCTGGAAGAACGCCCAGGCCGTCTCCTGCACGAGCCGCTCGTAGCCGTGCCGCGTGCACGCCTCCCCCTCGTGCCCGTTCGGGCACTCGCGCCGCAGCCCCTCGAGGTCCACGGGAGGCAGCGACGGATCGGGCGGCTCCTCCCGGATCTCGGTGTTCGTGGCCTGGAAGTGGCCGTGGAAGACGGCGACCGGGTAGCGCTGCTCGGGGTGCTCGTGCCAGCCCTCCGGAAGCAGGACGACCGCGCCCAGGGAGACCGGCCGCCCCCAGAAGCGCGAGAGCCGCTCGTTCGGCAGCGTGAGGTGCTTCACGTAGCGCGTGTCGGCCGGACGGGGCACGGGCGGGTTCTCCCGGTCGAGCGCGATCCGCACCGTCTCGCCCGGGGCCAGGCGAACGCGCCGGGGCGTCGAGAGCCGGTTGCCCGGGGCCCGGGCGAGGTCCTGCCCCTCGCCGCGGTCGGGCGGGAGCTTCACCACGTGGCCGTCGCCGCGACGGAAGGTCTCGTACACGTGGAGGAGCGCCTGGACCGTGTACTCCCCCGGAGGCACCTCGTGGAGGTGGAGGAGCGGGTAGCCATCGGCGCCGTCGTCCACCGTGCGGGTGGTGCCGGGGCGCCAGCCCTCCACGTCCACGCCGAACACCTGCTGGGAGTCGTCGCGGTCGGTGACGAGGAAGCGGGGCTCCCGTCCGGCGCCCGCGGGCTCCGTGGACACGAAGAGGAGGAGGCGGCCGTCGAGCGGGGCCGTGCCGGCTCCATCGGGCAGCGTCACCTCGATGCGTGCGGCGGGGTGTGCCGGGACTGCCGGCCCGGGCCCCGCGACCGACCGCGAGGGCGGACCGAGCAGCGCGAGCACGGCGAGGAGGGCGACGGGAGCGGTACGCGGCGGCAGCGGAATGCGGACACCCATGAGGGCGGGAATCGTAGATCGAAACGGGCTGCGATGTTTCAGCGCGCCCGGTTGCGCTGCGCGATCTGGAAGAGCTCGGCGGAGGTCTCCACGCCGAGCGTGCGCATGGCCCGGTACTTGTAGAACTCGGCCGTGCGACGACCCACGCCCAGGATGGCGGCCACCTCCTTCATCGTGTGGCCGTCGGAGGCCAGCTCCGCCACCTGCCGCTCGCGGGGCGAGAGGTCGCTCCATCGCGGCATCCGCGCGCCGCGTGGAAGGGCCTCGGGATCTCCCCCGGCGACCTCGGCGGAGAGGAACCGCTCGCCGCGCAGGGCCGCGCGGATGGCGGTGCCCAGGTCCTCGCCGGTCCCGCTCTTCACCACGTAGCCCGACGCCCCGACCCGGAACGCCTCGGCCGCCATCTGGGGGCTCGCGTCCACGGTCAGGATGACCACCCCGACGCCGGGCAGCTCCCGGCGGATGCGCTCGCACGCATCGATGCCGTTCAGGCCGGGCATCGAGATGTCCACCACCGCCACGTCGGGCGCGAGCTCGTGCGCGACGCGGAGGAGCTCGTTCCCGTCCCGCACCTTGGCCACGACGTCGTAGTCGGGGGCCAGGAGCAGCTCGAACGCCTCGAGCAGCAGGGTGTGGTCGTCCGCGAGCACGATGCGCTTGCGTTCAGGCATGTCGGGCATCCTCCGTGAATCCCAGCGTGACCGGCCGCGGCACCGTGGCCTCGACCCTCGTTCCCTCGCCCGGCACGCTCTCGATGGCGATCGCTCCCCCCACCTGCCGGATCCGCTCCCGCATCCCGGCGAAGCCCAGGCGTCCCGGCGAGGTCCCGGCCGCGGCGTCGAACCCGCGTCCGTCGTCCTGGACCGAGAGCGTGAGGCGGCGCGCATCGCCGGAGACGATGACCCTCGCGTCGGACGCGCCGCTGTGCTTCATGCAGTTCTGCAGGGCCTCCTGGGCCACGCGGAAGAGGACGATCCCGGCCTCGGGACCGGCGTCGGCCGGCCAGCCGGCGTCCACCACCTCCACGGCCATCCGACCCGCCGAGGAGACGCTGGCTGCGAGCGCGCGGAGGGCCGGAACGAGCCCCACGAACTCGATCTCGGTGGGGCGCAGCCGGTAGGCGATCTCGTGGATGTCCCGCCCCAGGTTCCGGAGCTGGTCCTGGATCGCGCGCGCCTGGCGGCGCTCCTCGTCGCCGAGGCTGGCGGCACGGGAGAGCCGGTCGACCTGGATGGACGCGAGCGCCAGGCGCTGGCTCACGTCGTCGTGCAGCTCGCGCGAGACCCGTCCGCGCTCCAGCTCCTGGGCCTGGATGACGGCCGCGGAGAGCCGGCGCAGCTGGCCCTCCGCCGCGGCACGCTTCCGCCGCTCGACGAGGAGCCAGCCGATCAGGACCGACGCCGCGGCCATCGCGGTGGCCGCCCCGATCACGGCGGTCCGGTGGGACTCCCAGAGCGTCGCCACACGGAAGAGCACCTTCGCCCCGGGGGGGACGCTCGCCTCCGGGATGCCCCACCGCTCGAGCTCCCGCGCGTCGAGCGTCACGTGGGTGGCGGCGCGCAGCCGGGGAACCAGCGGCCCACGCGCCCCCGATCCCAGCACCTGGTCGACGAGCCCGCCGAGCTGCCGGCCGATCTCCCTCGAGTCGAACACCACGCCGCCCAGCGCCCCGCGGCCGATGTGCGTGTCGTTGAAGCTCAGGATCGGCCGGCTGGAATGCGATGCGACGAGCTCGAGGGCGTCGGTGGGAAGGAACCTGCGGCCGTCCCGGTCCCGGTACACCGCGCCGTAGAACACGACCGCGTCGCCGGGGAGGGAGGCCATGCGCTCCTGGAGCGCCTCCATGGGGAGCGGGGGGACGGTCTCGGCGGGGAGCCCCGAGACCCGCGACAGCTCCTCGGCGCTCGTGACCTCGCCGTGGCTGCCGTATCCCGGCCCTCCCACGTAGACGATGCGGGCGGTTCCCGGCAGGAGCCGCCGGGCCAGGTCCACCGCCAGTGCGGTGTCGACGCGCAGGGTGACCCCGGGGAAGGCCTCGGCATCCTGCTCCCCGGCGACGCCCGAGCCCACCGTGAGGACCCTCGCCCCGTGCCACAGCCTGTCGCGGAGCGCGAGGACCGGGCCGAGCGGCGCGCCGGCCGTGGCCACGACCGCGTCGAAGGGCTGACCCTCGTATTTCCGCGCCATCCAGGCGACGAGCCGGTCCTCGCCTCCCGGTCCCGGCACGGGCGGGAGGCCTTCCACCTCGATGCTCGACGCGAGCGCGTCGCGGTCGCTCAGGACCTCGCGCAGCCCTTGCATGAACTCCACGAAGGAAGCGCGCTCGGGGTTGGTGGTGAGGACCAGGACCCGCCGCTGGGGGGCCGTGGTGGGTTGGGCGGCTGCGGTCCCGAGGCACGCGACCGCTCCGCAGACCGCTGCGATCCACCGATTGCCGTTCGCTCCGCGCGACCTCACAGCGATCCGAGGTATCGCGAATCGGTTCCTGGGGGCACTCCGAAAAATTACGACCCCCGTGCGGGTCGTCCGCCCACGGGCGCGGCCCGCTACTTCAGGCCGGCCACGTACTTCGCGACGGCAGCCGCGTCGTCGATGGCGACGGCCTTCATCTTGCCCTTGCCCTCCTTGATGGCCTTGAGCACCTGGGCCTCCGGGAGCCCCTTGATCGATCCCTTGAACATCGCCCCGCCGGCCCCGTCCGCCCCGTGGCACATCTTGCACTTCGCGGCGAAGGT
>DAOMFN010000143.1:0-5614 GCA_035429785.1 Anaeromyxobacteraceae bacterium | reverse complement strand
GCCGACGGGGCCAGGCTGCGCGCCGGCCTGTCCGAGGCGGTGCGCGAGCGCGACGCGCTCTCCCGCGAGCTGGCCGCGGTCCGGGCCGAGCGGGACGAGCTCGTCGAGGCCCGTCGCGCCCTCGAGAAGGTGCACGAGGCGCTGTCGCAGGCCCGCAGCCGGCTGGGGTAGGCGACGCGGGACGCAGCCGCGGCCTCGCCCTGACGTCCCGGTGGGGTCCGGAACCCTTCCGAGTCTAATTTGCCCAATGATTTCGGTGTCTTGCTGACCCAGGGGTACGCCCCCGCCCTGCGCGGATGTGCGCGGATGGCGGCGGGCCCCCGGTCCGGGAGGCCCGGAATCACGGCGGAATGCGGAGGAGGGTCGGGCGGGCGCGGGACGGAGGCGCGCGTGGTCCGCTCGTTGCTCATCTCCGGGATGTCACAACGGCCCCGCCCGCTCCTCCAAGCGTCAGGAGATCGACCATGAGACTCTTCCTCCTCTCCGCCGGCATCGTCCTCGGATTCGTCGCCGTCGCCGACTTCGCCTCCAGCCAGGCGAACGACGAGCGCACCCACCTCCGCATGGCCGCCGAGGCGCACTGCCTCGACACGAACACGGCAGCCCTGCCGGAGGTCCAGCGGATGTGCGCCGCGCGCGCGCTCCGCGAGGTCCCGGCCCGGTAGCGCGAGGGACGGGCGCCGCCGCCCCTTGCCGGGAGGCCGGCGCGGGCGGCTACTCGGGCGACGTGGGCTTCGAGCCGTCGGTGAGCGCGCCCAGCTTCTTCCGCGCGTCGTAGGCGGCCACCTTGTAGGTGTCGCCGAGCGTCGGGTAGTTGAAGACCGCCTCGATGAAGTAGCGGTACGTCCCGCCCAGCGCCATCACCGCCGCCCCCATGTGCACGAGCTCCGCGGCGTTGGGGCCGATGACGTGGATGCCGAGCACCTTGAGCGACTCCGACGAGACGAGCAGCTTGATCCAGCCCACCGCGTCGCCCACGAGGTTGGCGCGCGCGTTCTCGACGAAGCTCCCCTTGCCGACGACGTAGGGGATGCCCTTCGCCTGGAGCGACTCCTCGGTCTCTCCCACCGACGACAGCTCGGGGATGGTGTAGATGCCGGTGGGCAGCACGTCGCCCTGCAGCTGGGTGCGGAAGTCGGTGCCCTCGCAGGCGTGGGTCATCGCCACGCGCCCCTGCTCCATGGCGGTGGAGGCGAGGCCGGGCGCCCCGACGACGTCGCCGGCCGCGTAGATGTGCGGGATCGTCGTCTGGAAGTGCTCGTTCACCTTGAGATAACCCCGCTCGTCGGCCTGCAGGCCGGCGTTGGCGAGGTCGAGGGAGTCGGTGTTGCCCTGGCGTCCGGCGGCGACGAGCACCTTCTCGGCCACGAGCCGGGAGCCGTCGGAGAGGGTGAGGAGCACGTCGCGGTCGCCCGGCTCCACCTTGGTGACGCGGGTGCGGTGCTTGATCTCCACGCCGAACTCGGTCCAGATGCGCTCCAGCTCCTGCGACAGCTCGGCGTCGAGGAAGGGCATCACCCGGTCGCGCGAGTCGGCCATGGTGACGTGGACGCCGAGCGCGGCGAAGGCGGACGTGTACTCGGAGCCAGCCACGCCGCCGCCGAGCACGGCGAGCGAGCGGGGGACCCGGTCGAGCAGGAGGATGGAGTCGGAGTCGTAGACCCGGCTGTGGTCGATGGGAATGTGGGGCGGGTGGAGCGGGCGCGTGCCGGGGGCGAGCAGGATGACGTCGGCGCGGATCTCCTGGGCGGTGCCGTCGGGCACGGCGACCCGGAGGGTGTGCGGGTCGAGGAAGCTGGCGGTGCCGCGGAAGACCTCGATGGCGTACTGGGAGAAGCGGCCGCGGATGCGCTGGTGTTCACGGGCGGTCACGAGCCCGCGGCGGCCCATGAGGGCGGCCACGGTCATCGTGTCGGCCACCTTGAGGATGAAGCCGGCCACGTCGCGCCGCTTCGACTGGAGCAGCGCCTGGGCGGTCTCGCGGAGGGCCTTGGACGGGATGGTGCCGGTGTTCGCGCAGGCCCCTCCCGGGACGGCCTCCTTCTCGATGACGGCGACCTTCTTCCCGAGGAACGCGGCGCGCGTGGCGCCACGCTCGCCGGCAGGACCGCTGCCGACGATGGCGACGTCGTAGTGGAGCATGGTGCGCTTATAATGCACGCCCCACGCCCGTCCGAGGAGTTTTCGCCCCGTTGAGGTCCCCGCCCCGAAATCCCGCGCTCGACGCCATCCCCAGGAACCTCATGGTGGATCTGGACGAGAAGAAGGCCGCGCTGCGCCGGGCGGGGAGGAAGCTCTTCGACTTCGGCCTCGGCGACCCGCTCGAGCCCACGCCGCCCTTCCTGCGCCAGGCGCTCCGGGACGCGGTGCCGGAGGTGTCGCAGTACCCGAGCCCGCTCGGGACCCCGGTGCTCCGCGGGGCGGTGGCCGGGTACCTGGAGCGGCGCTTCGGCGTGCGGGTGGACCCCGACCGGCAGGTGGTTCCGGCCACCGGGGCCAAGGAGGCCATCTTCCACCTGCCGCTCGCCTTCCGGGGCGGCGGGCGCCGCAAGGTCGTCATGCCCGATCCGGGCTATCCCACCTACGAGGCCGGGACGCGCATGGCCGGGCTCGAGCCGGTGAAGGTGCCGCTCCGGGCGGCGAACGGCTTCCTGCTCGAGCCCGGCGAGCTGCCGGCGTCGCTCCTCCGCGAGACCCTCATCCTCTGGGTGAACTACCCGCACAACCCCACCGGCGCGGTGGCCCCCCGCGACCACCTGGAGCGGCTGGGGCGGGCGGCCGTCGAGCACGGGTTCGTGCTCGCCTCCGACGAGTGCTACGCCGACCTGTGGTTCGACGAGCCGCCCCTCTCCATGCTCCAGGTGCAGGTGGAGAACGTGCTCGCCGTGCACTCCTGCTCGAAGCGGAGCGGCATGACCGGCTACCGCTCCGGCTTCGTGGCCGGGGACCCCGACCTCGTGGCCCAGGTGAAGCGGATGCGCTCCCACCCCGGCGTGGCCTCGCCCGACTTCGTGACCGCGGCGGCGGTGGCGGCCTGGGGCGACGACGCCCACGTGGAGGAGCGGCGCCGGGTGTTCCTCGCGAAGCGCGATCGGCTGGCCGGCTTCCTCCGCGGGCACGGGCTGCGCGTGCAGGGCTCCGGGGCCACCCTCTACCTCTGGGTCGAGGTGCCGCCGGGCCACACCGCGGCGAGCTACGCGTCGCGCCTGCTCGACGAGGCCATCGTGGTCTCGCCGGGCACGGCGTTCGGCGCGGCGGGCGAGGGGTTCGTGCGGGTGAGCCTGGTGCCCACGCTGGCGGACATCGAGGAGGCGATCGAGCGATGGCGAACGGTCCGATGAGGCTGGAGGAGATGCGGGGGCTCGTGGAGGCGGCCTGGGCCGACCGGGCGCGGCTCGCCGACCCGGGGGTGAGGGCGGCGGTGCTCGGCGCGGTGGACGGGCTCGACCGGGGCACGCTGCGCGTCGCCGAGAAGGGCGGCGGCGACTGGCAGGTGAACGGCTGGCTCATGCAGGCCGTGAACCTCTACTTCGCGGTCACCACGATGGAGAGCCACGACTACGGCCCGTTCCAGGTCCGGGACAAGATCCCGCTGAAGAAGGACCTCGAGGCGGCCGGCGTCCGCATCGTGCCGGGCGGCATCGTCCGCTACGGGGCCTACGTGGCCCCCGGCGCGGTGGTCCTGCCCGGGTTCGTGAACATCGGGGCCCGGGTGGGGAAGGGGACGATGGTCGACACCTGGGCGACGGTCGGGTCCTGCGCGCAGGTGGGCGAGAACGTGCACCTCGCCGGCGGGGTGGGCATCGGGGGCGTGCTCGAGCCGCCCGGGGCGCGGCCGAACATCATCGAGGACGACTGCTTCATCGGGAGCCGCTGCATCCTCGTCGAGGGCGTGGTCGTGGAGGAGGGATCGGTGCTGGGCGCGAACGTCGTCATCACCGGGAGCACCCCCATCATCGACGTCACCGGGCCGACCGAGATCGTCCTGAAGAAGCGGGTCCCGGCGCGGTCGGTCGTGATCCCAGGCACGCGGCCGAAGCGGTACCCGGCCGGCACCTACCAGATCCCCTGCGCGCTCATCGTGGGGCGGCGCAGCGAGGCCACCGACAAGAAGGTGTCGCTCAACGACGCGCTCCGGGAGTTCGAGGTCTCGGTGTGACGACTCCCCTCGCCGAGGCGCTCGCGGCACGCACCGAGGCGCTCTGCGCCGTGCCGTCGCCCATCGGCGAGGAGCGGGAGCTCTGCGATGGGCTCGAGCGCTGGGCGCGGGAGCGCTTCCCGCGGGTGCGGCGGGTGCTGAACTCGCTCGTGGTCGGCGTGGACCCGGAGCCGGGGGACGGCGACCGGCCGCTCCTCCTCCTCTGCGGCCACCTCGACACGGTGCCGGTCCACCCGGACGACCGGGGCCCGCCGCGCCGCGAGGGCGGGCGCATCGTGGCGCCGGGGGCCTCCGACATGAAGTCCGGGGTGGCGGTGGCGATGGAGCTCGCGCTCCGCCTGCCCCGGGGGGCGCGCGTCGCCGACCTGGCGCTCGTCCTCTACTCCCGCGAGGAGGGGCCGTACCTCGAGAACGAGCTGGGGCCGCTCCTGGAGGCGTCTCCCGAGCTCCGGCGGGCGTCGCTCGCCGTGTGCCTCGAGCCCACCGACGGGAAGCTGGCGCTCGGCTGCGTGGGGTCGATCCACGCCACCTTCGCCTTCGCGGGGCGCTCCGCGCACTCGGCGCGGCCGTGGCAGGGCGAGAACGCGGTCCACCGGGCCGGGGCGCTGCTCGTGGAGCTGGCCGGCCGGCCCCCGCGCGACGTGACGTCCGGCGGGCTCCCCTTCCGGGAGGTGCTCTCCGCCACCCGCATCGAGGGCGGGCGGGCCCGCAACGTGGTCCCCGACCGGTGCACCCTCAACCTGAACTTCCGCTTCGCGCCGGGGCGGCCGCTGGAGGACGCGGTCGCCGAGCTCGAGGCGCTCGGGCGCCGCTTCGGCGCCGCGGTGGAGATCACCGACCGGGCGCCGTCCTGTCCAGCCTTCGTCGAGCACCCGTTCGTGGCACGCCTGCGGGAGCGGGCCGCCCTCGAGGTGGAGCCCAAGCAGGCCTGGACCGACGTGGCGCGGCTCGCGGCGGCGGGGATCCCGGCCGTGAACTTCGGCCCGGGGGCCACCGCGCAGGCGCACCAGCGCGGCGAGTGGGTGGAGATCGCGGCGGTCGAGCGCGCCTGGCGCGCGCTGGAACGCTCGTTGACCCCCTGATCCGGGCCTGGACGGCGATCCGCTTGACGCCGCGCCGCGCGGCGTTACATCGACGCATATCGATATGTCGATGGATCGAGCGAGCGAGCGCCTGGTACGCGTGGCCAAGGCCCTGGGGGATCCCACCCGGCTCGAGCTCCTGCGCCGCATCGGGCCGGCCGGCGAGATGTGCTGCAAGGACCTCGTGGCGCTCTTCCCGGTCTCGCAGGCCACCGTCTCCCACCACCTGAAGATCCTCGTCGACGCCGGGCTGCTCGCGGTGCGCCGCGACGGCCAGTTCGGCTGGTACAGCCTGCGGCCGGGCACCCTCGCGGACCACGCCGACCTCCTCGGGCGCGCCATCGGCGGCCGCAGGGCCCGCGGCGCGCCCTCC
>DAOMFN010000142.1:0-5635 GCA_035429785.1 Anaeromyxobacteraceae bacterium | reverse complement strand
GAGGAGAAGGAGCACGGCCACGTCCACGGCCCGGGCGGTCACCACCACCACTGAGCCGGCGTCCACGCCCCGAAGGTGACCGCGGCCTCACCGCGCGGGGCGGTACAACGGATCCATGCTGCGCACCTTCCGGGCGGCGCTCCTCGCCCTCGCCGCCGCTGCCACCGCCGTCCCCGCGGTGGGCCGCCCCGAGGACTCCGCGGCCGAGGCGGCGAGCGAGGCCCGCGTCGCCTGCTCCTGTTCCGACGACTGCGCCCGGGCGCTCGGGCGCGGCAGCGTCTGCCGGGACGGCCACTGCACCCCGTACGTCGACGACTTCAGCCTGCTCGACTGGATCGGGCTCGGGCGCGAGGGAGCGCCCACGCCGCCGCCCTTCGTGCTCCTCCCCGCGGTGCTCCCCGCCGTCGGCTACAACCCGGCGATGGGGTTCCTCTTCGGCGCCACCGGGACGCTGGGGATGTACCTCGGCCCCGCCTCCACGACGACCATCTCGAGCACCCAGGCGGTCGCGCTCTACTCCACGATGAACCAGCTCACCCTCCAGGTCTCCTCCACGGTGATGACCTCCGGGAACGACTGGGAGCTCGTGGGCGACTGGCGCTTCCTGCTCTTCAACCAGCTGACGTACGGGCTCGGCACGGGCCCGCAGGCCCTCGAGGCGGCGGGCATCCGCCAGGACTTCGACTTCATCCGCTTCCACGAGACCGCGTACCGGCGCGTGACCGGCGACCTCTACGCCGGCCTCGGCTACCGGTTCGACCGGTACTACGCCGTGTCCGAGCCCGGTGCCGACCTCGGCGCCGTCCCGCCGGTGGTGGGGCCCAACCTGGCCTACAGCCAGGCCTTCGGGTTCGACCCGTCCGCCTCCACCCTCTCCGGCGTCACCGTGGCCGCCCTCTGGGACAGCCGCGACTCCACGATCAACCCGTACCGCGGGCTCTACGGGTCGGCCGCCTTCACCGTGCACCCCACCTGGCTCGGCTCGAGCCAGGCCAGCACCGGCCTCGAGGCCCAGTTCCGCGCCTACCTCCCGCTCGGCAACGACGTGCCCCGCGACGTGATCGCGCTCTGGCTCTACTACAAGGGCGTCACCTCCGGCGCGGCGCCCTACCTCACCCTGCCCGCCGTGGCCTGGGACCAGAAGAACCGCACCGGGCGCGGCTACGTGCAGGGGCGCTGGCGCGGGACCCACGAGGTCTACGGGGAGGTGGAGTGGCGCTTCCGCATCACCACGAACGGCCTCCTCGGCGGGGTGGTCTTCGCGAACGCGCAGAGCTACGCCGCGCCGGCCTTCCAGGCCTCCGGTCCCGGGTGGAGCTATTCGAGCGAAAAGGTGGGCGCGCTGCAGTTCATCCGCCCCGCCGGCGGCGTGGGGCTGCGCTTCATGATGAACCGCGACTCCCGGTCCAACGTGGCCCTCGACCTCGCCGTGGGGGAGCGCTCCTTCGGGGTCTGGTTCAACGCCGGCGAGTACTTCTGATTCGCGGCGCCGCCTACGCGCCCGGCGGCTTGCCCCCGTAGTGCCCCTCGGCCGAGGACCGGGCGAGCCGCGACGGGACCACGTAGGCCAGCACGAGCCGGAGGATCTGCTCCTCGATCGTGCCCGAGGCCACGAGGTCGGGCCGGTCGAGGGTGGCGCGGTTCACGAGCCCCTCCACCGCCGCCACGAGGACGAAGGCCGCCATGCGCGCGTCCCGCACCTCGATGCGGTCCCGGTTGTCCTCCAGCCAGGCCTCGACCAGCCGCTCGTAGTTCCCGAAGAGCTCGTGGAGCCTGCGCAGGGCGCCGATCCGCGGCACCTGCTCCACGAGGGCCCGGTGGAGCCGGGGCTCGGCCTGCTGCGCCGCGAGCATCGCCCGGATCATCTCGGTGGCCACCTCCTCGGCGGTGGCGGCCGGCGGCGCGTTCTGCATGCGGGCGGCGATGTTCTCCTGCATGCGGGAGGCGTGGCGTTCCATCACCGCGGCGACGAGCGCCTCCTTGCCCGGGAAGTACTGGTAGAGGGAGCCCACGCTCACCCCGGCCTCCCGCGCCACCCGGTTCGTGGAGAGCGCGTCGTAGCCGTCCCGCACGAGCACCCGGGCGGTGGCGTCGACGATGGCCTCCACGGTGTGGCGGGACCGATCCTGGGACGGCGCCTTGCGGGGGACGGTGCGGATGCGAGCCATTGCTCACATTCTACTAGAACTGGACCTGCGCGCCCATCTCCACCACCCGGTTGGGTGGCAGGCCGAAGAAGGCGCTCGCCGAGAGGGCGTTGCGGGCGAGCACGATGAAGAGCCGCTTGCGCCAGCGCGCCATCCGGGCCGGGCCGCCGGCGAGGAGCGTCTCCCGGCCGAGGTAGTAGGTGGTCTCCATCTCCGACTTCTCGAGCCGGGGTCCGGGGATGGCGCCCGGGGGAAGGGCGGCCAGCATCTGCGGCACGTGGGGCGTCTCCATGAACCCGTAGCGGGCGGTGACGGCGTGGATGCCGTTGCCGAGGTTCCGGACCAGCGCGCGCGACGCCGGATCGACGGAAGGGATCTCCTCGGTCACCACCGACACGATGAGCACCCGCTCGTGGAGCACCTTGTTGTGCTTCAGGTGGTGGAGCAGGACCCCGGGGGTCCCGCTCGGATCGGAGGTCATGAAGACCGCCGTGCCGGAGATGCGGTGGGGCGGGTGGCGCTCCAGGTCGGGGAGGAAGAGCTCGAGCGGGAGCGTGGTGTTGGCGACGTTGCGCGCCAGCGCGTCGCGTCCCAGCTTCCAGGTGGAGAGGATGGTGAAGATGGCGCCGCCGGCCACGAGCGGGAACCACCCGCCGTCCTTGATCTTGACGAGGTTCGCGAGCAGGAAGGACACGTCCACGAACAGGAACGCCCCGGTGAGCGGCCAGACCGCCCAGCGGGACCAGCGCCAGCGGTCCCTCGCCACCCGGTGGAAGAGGAGCGTGGTGATGGCCATCGTGCCGGTGACGGCGATCCCGTAGGCGGCGGCGAGCGCGTCGGAGGAACCGAAGCCGAGCACGAGCGCCACGGTGCCCGTGGCCAGCATCCAGTTCACCTCCGGGATGTAGATCTGCCCGTACTCGGTGCGCGAGGTGTGACGGACGGTGAGGCGCGGCGCGTAGCCCAGCTGGATGGCCTGGTTCGTGAGGGAGTAGGCGCCGGAGATGAGGGCCTGCGAGGCCACGATGGCGGCTGCCGTGGCGACGCCGACCATGGGCCAGAGCGCCCATCCCGGCACCGACTCGTAGAAGGGGTTGGCGACGTCGCCCGGCTGCCGGAGGAGGTAGGCGCCCTGCCCCATGTAATTGAGCACGAGCGCCGGCATCGCCACGCCGTACCAGGCGAGGCGGATGGGGCGGCGGCCGAAGTGACCCATGTCGGCGTAGAGGGCCTCGGCGCCGGTGAGCACGAGCACGACGCTCCCGAGCACGAGGAACCCCGCCGTCCCGTTGCGGGAGAAGAACCGGACGGCGTGGACCGGGTTCACCGCGCGAAGGACCCCCGGCTCCTGCCAGACGTTCCAGGCGCCGATGGCCGCGATGGAGACGAACCAGAGCAGCATGACCGGTCCGAACACCGCCCCCACCGTGGCCGTTCCCCTCTTCTGGAAGGCGAACAGCAGCACCAGGATCAGGACCGTGGCCGGCACGACCGCCGGCTTCATCGCCGGGGTGGCGACGGTGAGGCCCTCCATGGCGCCGAGGACGCTGATGGCCGGCGTGATGACGCCGTCGCCGTAGAGGAGCGCCGCACCGAAGAGTCCCAGGACGAGGAGGACGCGGCGCCCCCGCCGGGTGGTCTCCTGCTGGCCGACGAGCGCCATGAGCGCGAGGATGCCCCCCTCGCCCCGGTTGTCGGCGCGCATGACGAAGGAGAGGTACTTGAAGGCCACGACGAAGGTCATGGCCCAGACCACGAGCGAGAGGATCCCGAGCACGTTCTCCGGCCTGAGCGGCACGCCGTGCGAGCCGTGGAAGCTCTCCTTCAGGGCGTAGAGCGGGCTCGTCCCGATGTCGCCGTAGACGACCCCCAGGGCGCCGAGCGCGAGCGCCGCCGCTGCGCTCCTCGTGGTGGCGCTCGCGGGGTGGGAGTGTTGCGGGGGTTTATCTGGAGGTTCGCTCAGGCGTCGGCTCCGGACAGGCGGCGACAGGGTTAACCGATCCTGCGTCGCCGGTCGAGAGGTGCATTTGGCGTGCCACTTCAGGGACCGAACGTCCCCCTGACGCCGAACTGGAGCCACCCGTGGACGGCGGTGTTCGAGATGTTCTGCTCGATGGTGGTGCCTCCGCCCGACAGGGTGGCGCGGCTGAACTCGCCGACGGAGACGGAGAACCAGGGGCCGACCTTCCACCGCGGCGACACCTCGACGTCCCATCCGCCCTGGACGTTCGCGAACTCCCACCCCGAGACGTCCACCTCGCGCGTGAAGGTCGGGCTGGAGATGGACGTGAACATCCACTCCCAGCCGGTGCCCAGTCCGGCCCAGGGGCCGCCGTGGTCGCCGAAGGCGTAGGTGGCCTCGACGCCGACCCGGAGCCCGGTGACGGAGCACTCCTGGCCGACCTTGCACTGCCCGACCTGGAGGAAGCTCCAGGCGTACTGGGCGTAGGCGCCCACGAACCAGCGCCGGTGGACCGTGACCCCCACGTCGGCCTGGATCGGGATCGAGAGGGCCACGAGCTCGGAGATGAGGAGCGGTCCGGAGGCCGGGTCGCTCAGCACGCTGCCCATCGGGAAGGCGGCGGAGATCCGTGCACTGGCAGTGAAGGCCACCACCGGCTCCGGGTCCGCGGGAACCCCGGGGCCGGGCTCGGCCGCCCGGGCGGAGGAGGTGAGGACGGCGGCGAGGAGGGCGGCGGCGAGGGCGCGTGCGGTGCGGGACTTCACCCGGCGAGCGTACCGCAGAACCGGCGGACCGCCTCGATCAGTTCGGCGGCCTCGATGGGCACCAGCAGCGTCGCGGCGGGGGCGAGCCCCGGCACCGCCACGGCCCCCTCCCGGGAGAGGACGAGGAAGGGGACCTCGCGGC
The DNA here is from genome assembly GCA_035429785.1 of Anaeromyxobacteraceae bacterium. Lineage (GTDB taxonomy): Bacteria > Myxococcota > Myxococcia > Myxococcales > Anaeromyxobacteraceae > CAIOAK01. Next base: position 619 of record DAOMFN010000142.1, on the reverse strand, counting down.
ACGCCGGCTCCGACTGGAGTCCCGCGAACGCGGCACGCTCCGGGCCGCTCGCCCCTTCCAGGTCGAGGATCACGAGCCGCGGCACGCACCCGCCGTGCAGGGCCTCCCGCGCCGCCGCGGGGCCGGAGGCGTCCAGCACCGTGTAGCCGTTGCGGCGGAGCAGGCCGGCGATGCGGTGGGAGGTGGCGTCGTCCCGGTGGACGAGCAGCACGTCCACCGAGGAGGCCACCTGCCGCCGCTCCCCGGGCCTGCCGGCGATCCGCCCCAGGATGGCGCCACCGTCGCTTCCCTCGCCCACGCTTCCACCCCTTCCTCCCCGGTGCTCCGGGGAGACACCCCGGTCAGCCGATCCGGGCCATGAGCTCGACGGCCTCCGCGACGACGGCCTCCGGCGCCTCGCGCTGCACGAGGTGCCCCGCCCCCGCGACGACGAGCGGCTCCCCCGCCCCCAGCCCCGCCGCCAGGAACGCGGCGTACCGGGGGGGCGTGAGCGCGTCCCTCGCCCCCACCACCACCCGGGCCGGCGCTCGGATCTCGCCGAGCCGCTCCCGGACGTCGAACGCGTCACAGGCGGTGAAGTCCCCGTGGAGCACGCCCCGGGGCGTCCGGAGGATCTCCG
>DAOMFN010000141.1:0-5640 GCA_035429785.1 Anaeromyxobacteraceae bacterium | reverse complement strand
GTGCACTCGGCGTGTGCCGGGGCCGGACAGGAAGCGGACGGAGGCGAACAGCTCTCCGAGGGTGGGGGCGGGAATGGTCATGGTGCGGGGACGATACCGCTAGGCGGCGGGCTCGTCGAGGAGTGGACGCGCGGCCTCGATGAAGGGGGCCGCGGCCTGGTGGTAGATGGCGCGCCGCGCCCGGAGGTCGTTCACGATCTCGAGGCCGGTCCGGTCGCACGGGGGCAGCTCGACGTCGCTCGTCCCGAGCGGGGTGACCCGCTCCCCCCAGCGGACGAGGTGGGCGCACCAGGTGAGCCCTCCGCCGAACGCCGGCAGGAGCAGGTGGGCGCCGGGCCGGACGCGCCCCTCCTCGAGCGCCTCCACGAGCGCCACCGGGACCGTGGCCGCCGACATGTTCCCGTAGCGCTGCACGTTCACGAAGACCCGGGACGGGTCCACGCCCAGCCGCCGCCCCACCGCGTCGATGATGCGGAGGTTGGCCTGGTGGGGGACGACGAGGTCCACGTCCTTCACCGAGAGCCCCCGCTTCTCGAGCGCCTCGGCCCCGGCCTGGGCCATGCCCAGCACCGCCTTCTTGAAGATCTCCTGGCCGTCGAAGTTCCAGGAGGTGTACCCGCCGGGGATGCCCTGGTTCGCGTAGCGGGCGCCCACGCCGCGGATGTCGAGGATGTCCCGGCTGTCGCCGTAGCAGCCCAGCCGCTCGGCGAGCAGCCCCTCCTCCCGGTGCGTCGCCTTCAGCACCACCGCCCCGCAGCCGTCGCCGAAGAGCACCGCCACGTTCCGGTTGTCCCAGTCCATGTACGGGGAGGGGGCCTCGGCGCCGACCACGAGCGCCGTGCGGACCACGCCGGTGCGGATGAGGGCGGTGGCCGTGGAGAGGCCGTAGAGGAAGCTCGTGCAGGCGGTGTTCACGTCCATCACCGCCGCGTTCCGCGCGCCGAGCCGCTTCTGGGTCCCCGACGAGACGTTGGGGCAGAGCTCGTCGCCGAGCGTGCTCCCCACCACGATGAGGTCGAGCTCGCCCGCCTCCATCCCGGCGCAGGCGAGCGCCCGCGCCGCGGCGACGTGGATGACCTCGCCGAGCGGCACGTGGGAGATGCGCCGCTCCCTCATGCCGGTGCGGGAGACGATCCACTCGTCGTCGGTCTCGAGGAAGGTGGCGAGGTCGCGGTTCGAGAGCACGGCGGGGGGCAGGCACTTCCCCCAGCCGACGACGGCGGCGTGAACGGGGCGTCCATCTTCGCGACGGGTCACTGGTAGATCTCCCGGATGAGCGGTGCGAACTTCTCGTAGATGGTCTTGCGGCGGACCTTCATCGTCGCGGTGACCTCGTTGTCGTCGTGGTCCAGCTCCTTCTCGAGCAGCCGGAACTTCCTCACCTGCTCCACCGGCGCGAGCCCCTGGTTGGCCCGCTCCACCTCCCGCTCCACCAGCTCCCGGACCTCGGGGAGCAGCACCAGGCTCCGGAAGTTCGTGTAGGGCAGCTTCCGCTCGGTGGCCCACTGGCCGACGTTCTCGAAGTCGATCTGGAGGAGCGCGGCCACGAACTTCTCCCCCTCGCCGAGCACCACCGCCTCCTTCACGTAGGGGGAGACCTTGAGGGCGTTCTCCACGAGCGACGGCGAGACGTTCTTCCCGCCCGAGGTGACGAAGATGGCCTTCTTCCGGTCGACGATGCGGAGCATGCCGTCCGGGTCGAGGGCGGCCACGTCGCCGGTGTGGAGCCAGCCGCCGGCCAGCGTCTCGGCGGTGGCCTTCTCGTCCCGGTAGTAGCCGACGAAGACCGTCTCCCCGCGCTTGAGCAGCTCGCCGTCGTCCGCCAGGCGGAACTCGACCCCGGGGATGGGGCGCCCCACCGTGCCGAGCCGCACCTCGCCCTCCCGCTGCACGAAGGAGAAGCCGGTGCACTCGGTCATGCCGTAGCCCTCCCGCACCGGGATGCCGAGCGCGTGGAAGAAGAGGAGCACCTCGGGGGAGATGGCCGCGGCCGCGGAGAAGGTGGCCCGGGCCCGGCGCAGGCCGGTGTGGTTCTGCAGCGCGCGCCGGACGAGGAGGTAGTCGATCGCGGAGAGGGCCCGGTCGACGAGGCCGGGCGGGCGCCCCTCGAGCCGCGCCTGCGCCAGCCTGCGCCCGCGGGAGAGCGCCTTCTCGAAGATGCGGCGGCGCAGCGGCCCGGTCTCCTGGATCTTCACCAGGATGCCGGCCTGCATCTTCTCCCAGATGCGCGGCACGCCCAGGAACACCGAGGGCGCGATCTCCCGCAGGTCCTCCTGGATGGTGCGGATGCCCTCCGCGAAGCTCACCGTCATCCCCAGCCAGAGCGGCAGGTGCACCGAGAAGATCTGCTCGGCCACGTGGCAGAGCGGCAGGTAGGAGACCACCGTGTCCCGCCCGGAGATCCCGGTGGCCTCCGCCGCCGAGCGCGCCTGGGCGAGCACGTTGCGGTGGGAGATCATGGCCCCCTTGGGGAAGCCGGTGGTGCCCGAGGTGTAGATGAGGAAGGCCACGTCGTCGGGGCGGGTGGCCTCGACCATGCGCTCGAAGGCGCCCGGGCGCTCGGCGGCGAGGCGTGCGCCGCGCTCCTCCAGCGCCTCCCAGGAGAGGAGCCGCGGGTCGCGGTAGCGGCGCAGCCCCTTCGTCTCCGCGACCACCACGTGGCGCACCGCGGGCAGGCCGTCCCCCACCTCCAGGATCTTGTCCACCTGCTCCTGGTCCTCGGCGACGACGATGGTCGCGCCGGAGTGCTGGAGCACGTACTGGACCTCGTTGGCCGGGCTGGTGGGGTAGACGCCCACGCCGACCGCGCCGGCGGCCATGGCGGCGAGCTCGGCGTAGAGCCACTCCCGCCGGTTCTCGGAGAGGATGGCCACCTTGTCGCCGGGGGAGAGCCCGAGCGCCACCATTCCCATGCAGGCCCGTTCCACGTGCTCCCGGTAGGCCCGCCAGGAGACCCGCTGCCAGATGCCGAGGTCCTTCTCGCGCAGCGCCACGGCGTCCGGGTGGAGCGCGGCCCGGGCGAGGAGCAGCTTGGGGAGCGTGTCGGCGGGGGAGCCGCCGGGCGTGGTCAGGACAGCCAACGCTTCCTCCGCTTGTAGTGCTTCACCTCCCGGTAGCTCGCCCGCGCGCCTCCGCGGTCGCCCAGGTAGAACTCCTGCACGTCGCGGTCCTCGCGCAGCTTCTCCGAGGGCCCGTCCAGCACGACCTTCCCGTTCTCCAGGATGTAGGCGTGGCGCGAGATGGCGAGCGCCGCCCGGGCGTTCTGCTCGACGAGCAGGATCGACACCTTCTCGTCCCGGTTGATGGCCTCGACGATCCGGAAGATCTCCTGGCAGAGGAGCGGCGAGAGCCCCAGGGACGGCTCGTCGAGGAGGAGCAGCGCCGGCCGGGCCACCAGGGCCCGGCCGATGGCCAGCATCTGCTGCTCGCCGCCGGAGAGGTAGCCGCCGAGCTGCCCGCGCCGCTCGCGCAGCCGCGGGAAGTAGGAGAAGACCTTCCGGAGGTCCTCGCCGAGGTCCACCGCCCCGGTGCGCGCGTAGGTCGCGCACTCGAGGTTCTCCTCCACGGTGAGGTGCTCGAAGATGCGCCGCCCCTCCATCACCTGGAAGAGCCCGTCCCGCGCGATGCGGTGGGGCAGCTTCCCGGCGATGGAGGCCCCGCGGAACTCGACCTCCCCGTCGACGATCTCCCCGTCCTCGAGCGGCAGGAGCCCGGAGATGGCCTTCAGGGTGGTGGTCTTCCCGGCCCCGTTCGACCCGAGGAGCGCCACGATGGCGCCCTCGGGCACGGAGAGGGAGAGCCCCTTCAGCACCTGGATGGTGTGGTGGAACACCACCTCCAGGTTGTTCACGCGGAGGAGCGGCGGGTTCACTTCACGTAGATCCAGTCGGAGGCCGGCTCGAAGAGCCCCTTCGCCGCGTTGGCCTTGTAGACGCGCCCCACGCCGGCCTTGTGGCTCGTGAAGGTCACCTTGCCGGTGACGCCGCCGGTGTCCCAGTCCTTGATGGTGTCGATGACCGCGGCCAGGTTCTCGCCGGTGACCGGCTTGCCCGCGGCCACCACGCGGCGCACCGCCTCCACGTAGGTCATGCCGGTGAACCAGCCCTGGATGTAGGAGTTGGGCTGGTACTTCACGTCGGGCCGCACCTTCTGGTTGTAGGCCCGCATGGCGGCGACGCCCGGGGCCGACTCCTCGTAGTAGTAGGCGTACGGCATGACGCCCATGTAGCCGTCCGCGTCCTGGCCCAGCTTGTCGATGATGGTCTTGTCCATCGACCAGAAGGTGCCCATGAACTTCGTCTTCAGGCCGAAGTCCTTGGTGGCCCGGATCACCTCGGGGATGGGGGCGAGCACGAAGCCCTGGAAGATCACGTAGTCGGGGTTGAGCTTCTTCAGCTGGAGGACCTCGCTCGTCACGTCGACCGCGCCGGCCTTGGTGACGATCTCGCCGACCACGTCGATGCCGAGCTCGCCGGCCCGCTTCTTCGCTCCCGCGATGGGGTCCTTGCCGAACTCGGTGTCGCTGTAGAAGAAGACGACCCGGGGCTTCGCCGCGCCCTTGTTGCGGGCGATGTACTCGAGGAGCACCCCGAACATGTCCGTGTACGTCGGGCCGGAGATGAACGAGTAGGGGTGGGTCTTCGGGTCGGCGAGCTCGCTGGAGAAGCTGGCCGAGGCGTAGAGGACCTTGTAGCGGGAGTTCAGCTCGGGGGCGATGGCCTTCCCGAGGCCGGTGGACTCGCCGTACATGATCTGGGGCGAGTGCTGGGCCATCATCTTCTTGAAGCAGGCCACGGCGCGGTCGGTGTCGTACCCGGAGTCCTCGTACACGTACTTGAAGGTCTTGCCGGGGACGAGCTTCTTCTCGTTGGCCATCGTGAGGTAGTCCTGCAGCCCCTGGTTGATGGCCACGCCGGCGAAGGCGAAGCGGCCGGTGATGGGCTGGCAGGCGCCCACCGTGATCACCTCGTCGGCGGCCCGGGCGGCGGGCGCGGCGAGGAGCGCGGCGAGCAGGACGGCGGCGACTCGGATCGGGTTCTTCATGCGGGTTCCTCCTTCGTTCACTTCTCGAACGGCCACAGCGAGAAGAAGCGCTTCACGCGGTTCCACACCTCCGCGAGCCCGTGGGGCTCGAAGATCAGGAAGAGGACGATGAGCAGGCCGAAGGCCACGTCCCGGAGCGGGAACAGGTAGGACTGGGCCGACGGCCACACGCCCCGCACCGCCCCGGTGGCGGCCTTGAGGAGCTCGGGCACCAGCGTCATGAAGACCGTGCCGTAGACCGTGCCCTGGATCGACCCCAGGCCGCCCACGATGACGATGGCGAGCAGCTGGATGGAGAGGGAGAGGGGGAAGTTCTCCGGCGTGACCACCTTCGTGAAGTAGACCCACAGCCCGCCCGCGATGCCGGCGAAGTAGGACGACACCATGAAGGCCAGGATCTTGGTGCGGAAGAGCGGCACGCCCACGATCTCGGCGGCCACGTCCCGGTCGCGCACCGCCACGAAGGCCCGGCCCCAGCGCGACCGGCGCAGGTTGGTGGCGAGCAGGAAGTGGACCACGGCGACGGAGAGGAGGAGGAAGTACACGCGCGCGTCGGTGTCGAGCGCGAACCCGGCCACCGAGGCGGGGGGCACGTTG
>DAOMFN010000140.1:0-5663 GCA_035429785.1 Anaeromyxobacteraceae bacterium | reverse complement strand
GAACTTCATGTTGCCGGTGCCGGAGGCCTCCTTGCCGGCGGTGGAGATCTGCTCGGAGAGGTCGGCGGCGGGGAAGATCCGCTCGCCGAGCGACACCCGGTAGTTGCGCAGGAACACCACCTTCATGTGCCCGGCCACGGCCGGGTCGGCGTTCACCACCGCGGCCACCGAGTTCACGAGCTTCACGATCCACTTCGCCATCACGTACCCGGGCGCGGCCTTTCCGGCGAAGATCCAGGTGCGGGGCGGCGGGCGGTAGGCCGGGTCGGCCCTCATCCGGAGGTACTGGTGGACCACCTGCAGCACGGCGAGCAGCTGGCGCTTGTACTCGTGGATGCGCTTCACCTGGACGTCGAACAGCGAGGACGGGTCGACCTCGACGCCGTTCTCCCGGAGGATGATCTCGGCGAGCCGCTCCTTGTTCTCGCGCTTGATCTCCCGGAAGCGCCGCCGGAAGGCGGCGTCGTCGACCACCATCTCGAGGCGGCGCAGCTCGGACGCGTCGGTCACCCAGCCCGGGCCCACGACCTCGTTCAGGACCGAGGCCAGCTCGGGGTTGGCCTGGAGGATCCAGCGGCGCGGGGTGACACCGTTCGTCTTGTTGTTGAACTTCTCCGGCCAGAGCAGGTGGAAGTCGTGGAAGAGCTCGTTCTGGAGCAGCTCGGTGTGGAGCGCCGCCACCCCGTTCACCGAGTGGGAGCCCACCACCGCGAGGTTCGCCATGCGCACCTGCTTCGGCGTGCCCTCCTCGACGAGCGACATCCGGGACACGGCGGCGGCGTCGAAGCGGGCGTCGCCCCGGACGCCGGCCAGGAACCGCTCGTTCACGTCGTAGATGATCTCGAGGTGCCGGGGCAGCACGCGGCCGAGCAGCTCCACCGGCCAGCGCTCCAGCGCCTCGGGCAGGAGCGTGTGGTTCGTGTAGCCAAAGACCGACTGGCAGATGCCCCAGGCCTTCTCCCACTCCATGCCGTGGTCGTCGAGGAGCACCCGCATGAGCTCGGCGATGGCGATGGCCGGGTGGGTGTCGTTGAGCTGGATGGCCACCTTGTCGGCGAAGTCGTCGAACGAGGCGTGCACCTTGAGGTGCCGGGCGACGATGTCGTGGAGGGAGCAGGCCACGAAGAAGTACTGCTGCTGGAGCCGGAGCTCCTTGCCCATCACCGTGAGGTCGTTCGGGTAGAGGACCTTGGAGATGTTCTCCGAGACGTTCTTGTCCTCCACCGCGGCGATGTAGTCGCCGGCGTTGAAGTCGGCGAGGTCGAACTCCTGGGGGGAGCGGGCGCGCCAGAGCCGCAGCGTGTTCACGGTGCGGTTCCGGTAGCCGGCGATGGGCGTGTCGTAGGCCATGCCCAGCACCCGCCTCGCGTCCACCCAGCGCACCCGCTCGCGCCCGTCGGGCCCGGCGACGCGCTCGGTGCGGCCGAAGAAGGAGACCGGGACCTGGTTCTCGGGCCGCGCGATCTCCCAGGGGTTGCCGTAGCGCAGCCACTCCTCGGGGCGCTCCACCTGCCAGCCGTCCCGGATCTCCTGGTCGAAGATGCCGTACTCGTAGCGGATGCCGTAGCCGTAGGCCGGGAGCGCCAGCGTGGCCATGGAGTCGAGGAAGCAGGCGGCCAGCCGCCCCAGGCCGCCGTTGCCGAGGCCGGCGTCGGGCTCCTGGGCGAGGAGGTCGGAGAGCTCGAGCCCCAGCCCGGAGAGGGCCGCCCGCATGTTGTCGAGCAGGCCGAGGTTGATGAGGTTGTTCTCGAGCGCCTTGCCCATGAGGAACTCGAGGGAGAGGTAGTAGACCCGGCGCGCATCGCTCCGGTAGTAGGTCTGCTGGGTCTGGAGCCAGTGGCGCATCATCCGGTCGCGGACCGCGTCGGCCACGGCCAGGTAGCGGTCGAGCGCGGTGGCGGAGTGCTCGTCCTTCCCGATGGAGAACTGCAGGTGGTCGGCGAAGGCCCGGCGGAGCGCGTCGACGTCGGGCGCCGTGCGGATGCTCGGGAGGTCGCGGGCGCGCTCCAGCGCCCGGGCCTCCTGGCCCAGCCTCTCGGGAAACTTGCTCGCGGCCAATGAACCTCCTCGCCCGGCGGGGCCCTCCCCGCGGAAGGGAGGGATGTTAACCCGGAGGGAGGGGCTCGCGCGCTACCGTTTCAGGGCCTGCGCCAGCTCGCCGTAGAGCGCGATGGCCGAGCGAACCGCTGCGTGGAAGTCGGGCAGGTTCAGGCTCTCGTTCTCGGAGTGGGCCGCCGAGCGGGGATCCTCGACCCCCACGAGCAGCGCGGGGACCCCGCCCAGCGCCTTCACGAAGGGCTCGACGAAGCCGATGCTGCCGCCGCAGCCGATGGCGAGCGGCTCGCGGCCGAACCCCTTCTCCAGCGCCCGGAAGGCGGCCGCGAAGGCGGGGTGCGCGACGTCGGTCTTCCAGGCCGGGCCGTGGCTCTGGACGTGGACCTTCACCTCCACGCCCCAGGGCGCCCGCGACCGGATGGCGTCCTCGAGCCGGCGCGCCACGTCGGCGGGGTCCATGTCGGGGACGAGCCGGATGCCGACCCGGGCCCAGGCCACGTCGTTCACGATGTTGCGCGCCTCCTTGCGGTTGGAGGCCTGGAAGGCGTTCACGGCCAGCGTGGGCTGCCACCAGTTCGTCTCGAGCGGGTGGGCCTTGCCGAGGAGCTGCACGCCCGGGCGCATGCCCGACTGCCTGCGGAACTCGTCGGGCGTGACCGGGAGCAGCTCGATGGCGCGCCGCTCGGCCGGCGTGAGCGCGCGGACCCGGTCGTGGATGCCGGGGATGGCGATGCGGCCGTCGTCGTCGACGAGCGATCCCAGCACCTTGCAGAGGGCCAGCGTCGGATCGGGGATGGGGCCGCCCCACATGCCGGAGTGGACGCTCTGCTCGAGGGCCCGGAACTCCACCTCGGCCACGACGAGCCCGCGCAGCGCGATGGTGACGCAGGGGACGCCGGCGTCCACGTTGGAGGTGTCGGTGAGCACCACCGCGTCCGCGTCGAGGCGCGAGCGGTACTGCTCGATGAAGAGCGGCAGGTGGTCGCTGCCGACCTCCTCCTCGCCCTCGATGACCACCTTGAGGTTGAGCGGGAGGCGGCCCGCGCCCCGGATCCAGGAGTGGGCCGCGGCGGCGTGGACCACGATGCCGGCCTTGTCGTCGGCGGCGCCCCGCCCGTAGAGGCGCCCGTCCCGCTCGCTCGGCTCGAAGGGCGGCGTGACCCAGAGGGACTCGTCGCCCGCGGGCTGCACGTCGTGGTGGGCGTAGAGCAGGATGGTGGGGGCCGCCGGGTCCACCACGTGCTCGGCGAAGACGTAGGGGTGGGCCCCCTTCACCTCGAGGATCTCCACCACCGGGAAGCCGCAGCGGCGCAGGATGGCCGCGGTGGCCTCGGCGCTCCGGCGCACCGGCTCGGGCGGGAAGCCGTCGAAGGAGACGCTGGGGATGCGGACCAGGGTCTTCAAGTCCTCCAGGTACTCGGAGGCGTGGCGGGCGTAGTGCTCGAGGGCGCGCTGGGTCGTGTCGGACATGGGGCGCCCTTTTAACCCGGATCGGGGCGCCGCGCCGAGGGTCTCGCGCCCCGTCCTACCGGCCCGACGCCTCCCGGAACTCCTGCCAGGACATCCAGCCGGCCTTGGCGAAGCCCCCCACCACGTGAACCTCCTCCACGTTCATGTGCCAGAAGAGGAAGTCGCCCAGCTCGGCGAACGACCTCCCCTCCGGGTGGACCGCCACGTACCGGTCGCGCGCCTCGGCCATCTCCCCGGCGGGCACCTGGGTGAGCGTGCCGAGGAGGGCGAGCCGCCCCGACGACTGCGGGTTGCGGGCGGCCGCCTCCTGGACGAAGAGGGAGGCCCGGGGATCGGCCCGGAGGTTCCGGGTGTGCTGGGCCAGCTCGGTGAAGAGGAACACCGGCCTCCCCACCCCGTCGAGCGCGTAGGAGACGAGCGACCCGAGCGGCCAGCCCGGCTTGCGCGCCGAGAGGGTGGAGAGCACGCCCACCTTCTGGGCGGCGAGCAGGTCGAAGGCGCCCGGGGCGAGCTCCTCGGGCGGGGGGCCGGGAATCTTCTCTTCTGCCATGGCGTCCTCCGGTTGCGGGCCTGGGCCCGCTAGTAGCGGTAGGTGTCGGGCTTGAACGGCCCCTGGGCCGGCACGCCGATGTAGGCGGCCTGCTTCGGGGTCAGCTTCGTGAGGCGGGCCCCGATCTGCTCGAGGTGCAGCCGGGCCACCTTCTCGTCGAGGTGCTTGGGCAGCGTGTAGACCTTCTTCGCGTACGCGTCGGCCCGCTCGGCCAGCTCGATCTGGGCGATGGTCTGGTTCGTGAAGCTGTTCGACATGACGAAGCTGGGGTGGCCGGTGGCGCATCCGAGGTTGAGGAGCCGCCCCTCGGCGAGCACCAGGATGGAGTGGCCGTCGGGGAACGTCCACTTGTCGAACTGCGGCTTGATGTTCGTGCGGACCACGCCAGGGAACTTCTTCAGGCCGGCCATGTCGATCTCGTTGTCGAAGTGGCCGATGTTCCCGACGATGGCGCCGTCCTTCATCCGCTTCATGTGGTCGACGGTGATGACGTCGACGTTGCCGGTGGTGGTGACGAAGACGTCGGCCTTGCCGACGACGTCCTCGAGCCGGAGCACCTGGTAGCCCTCCATCGCCGCCTGGAGCGCGCAGATGGGGTCGATCTCGGTGACCACCACGCGGGCCCCCTGCCCCGAGAGCGCCTGGGCGCACCCCTTGCCCACGTCGCCGTAGCCGCAGACGACCGTGAGCTTCCCGGCCAGCATGACGTCGGTGGCGCGGTTGATGCCGTCGATGAGGGAGTGGCGGCAGCCGTAGAGGTTGTCGAACTTCGACTTCGTCACGCTGTCGTTCACGTTGATGGCGGGGAAGAGGAGCGTGCCCGCCCGCTCCATCTCGTAGAGCCGGTGCACGCCGGTGGTGGTCTCCTCGGTCACGCCGCGCATCTCCTTCGCCACGCGGGTCCAGCGGCCCGCGTCCTTGCGCCGCTCGCGGGCCAGCAGCGCGAGCACCACCGCGAACTCCTCCGAGTCGGCGGTGGCCGGCGACGGCACCTTGCCCGCCTGCTCGAACTCCACGCCCTTGTGGATGAGGAGCGTGGCGTCCCCGCCGTCGTCGACGATCTGGGTGGGGCCCTTGCCGCCGCCGAAGTCGAGGGCGCGCTCGGTGCAGTCCCAGTACTCCTCGAGCGTCTCTCCCTTCCAGGCGAAGACCGGGACGCCCTTCGGCGCGTCGGCCGTGCCCCGGGGGCCGGCCACGACCGCGGCCGCGGCGTGGTCCTGGGTGGAGAAGATGTTGCACGAGGCCCAGCGGACGTCGGCGCCGAGGTCGACGAGGGTCTCGATGAGCACGGCGGTCTGGATGGTCATGTGGAGCGAGCCGGTGATGCGCTGCCCCTTGAGCGGCTGCTTCCGCGCGTACTCCCGCCGGATGGCCATGAGGCCGGGCATCTCCTTCTCGGCGAGCTCGATCTCCTTGCGCCCCCAGTCGGCGAGGCCGAGGTCCTTCACGTCGTACTCGAACGGCGGGGCGATGCGGAGCTTGCGGGCGGTCTTGGCCATCGTCTCTTCCTTCCTGCGGTTGGGGGTTTGGGTAACGGGGTCAGGGGCGCCGCGCACGGGCGAGCAGGAGCGCGGGGCCGCGGGCGCCG
>DAOMFN010000139.1:0-5699 GCA_035429785.1 Anaeromyxobacteraceae bacterium | reverse complement strand
GCCGGCATCGGGCACCGAGGAGGCGCTCGCGGAGAGGCTCGCGGAGGCGCTCGCGCTCCGCGTGGAGCGGGACCGGCTGAAGGGCTACACCTCGGCCGGCCCGCACATGGACGACCTCACGCTCGCGCTCGGCGGGCGCGGCGCGCGGACCTACGGGAGCCAGGGGCAGCAGCGGGCGCTCGTGCTCGCGCTCAAGATCGCCGAGATCGACAACCTCACCGAGCGCCTGGGTCGGCCCCCGCTCCTGCTCCTCGACGACGTCTCCTCCGAGCTCGACCCGGAGAAGAACGGACACCTGCTCCGCCACCTGTCGAGCCTGCCGGGCCAGGCCTTCCTCACGACGACCGACGCGCGCCTCCTCGCCGGCGCCGCGGGTCCGGAAGCGGTCTTCTACCGGGTTGCGGCGGGCGTCTTCACCCGCGATCTTCCTCCAGTGATTCCGGAGACTTGAGCCGCTCTTTCCCGGTTGCCCGGCCCACCGCGCTCTGTTATACCAGCTTGCTCACAAGTCTCCGGAAATCCTCGACAAAAAGCCTCGCGAGCGTCCCCCCTGGAACCCACCGAATCCTCACCGACGCCAGCCACCCAGATCGGGAGCGCGGCGGGCTACGGCACCGAGGCCATCAAGGTCCTCGAGGGGCTGGAGGCCGTCCGCAAGCGCCCCAACATGTACATCGGGGACGTGGGGGAGCGCGGGCTCCACCACCTCGTCTTCGAGGTCGTGGACAACTCGGTGGACGAGGCCATGGCGGGCCGCGCGAGCCTCATCGAGGTCACCATCCACACCGACAACTCGGTGACCGTGCTCGACAACGGGTCCGGCATCCCGGTGGGGCCGCACCCCACCGTGGAGGGCATGGACACGCTCGACGTCGTGATGACGAAGCTCCACGCCGGCGGCAAGTTCGAGTCCAACGCCTACAAGGTCTCGGGCGGCCTCCACGGCGTGGGCGTCACCTGCGTGAACGCGCTGTCCGAGTGGCTCAAGGTCGAGGTCTACCGCGAGGGCAAGGTGTTCGCGCAGCGCTACGAGCGCGGCCACCCCACGGGGAAGGTCTCGGCGATCGGCGAGACCCAGCGCCGCGGCACGCGCGTCACCTTCCGCCCCGACTTCCCGCTCTTCGAGGCGAAGGAGTTCTCGTTCGAGACCCTCTCCGGGCGCCTGCGCGAGCTCGCCTTCCTGAACCCGGGGCTCAAGATCACGGTCGAGGACGAGCGCAGCGGCAAGAAGCACGAGTTCCTCTTCAAGGACGGCATCCGCGAGTTCGTCGCCTACCTGAACAAGAGCCGCCAGACGCTCTTCGACCCGCCCATCGCGCTGCACCAGGCGGTCCAGGTGGAGGCCGGCGAGGCCACCGTCGACATCGCCCTCCAGTGGAACGACGGCTACGACGAGAAGGTCTTCGCCTTCGCGAACAACATCCACAACCACGAGGGCGGCACGCACCTCGTGGGCTTCAAGGCGGCGCTGACCCGGACGCTGAACGCCTACGGGACGAAGAACAACCTCTTCAAGGACCTGAAGGAGGAGCTGCCCTCCGGCGACGACGCGCGCGAGGGGCTCGCGGCCGTCATCTCCATCCGGCTCCCCGGGGCGAGCTTCGAGGGGCAGACGAAGACCAAGCTCTCCAACACCGAGGCCAAGTCCATCGTCGAGACGATGGTGAACGACCGGCTCGGGGCGTGGCTCGAGGAGAACCCGGCGGTGGCGAAGCGCATCGCCGCCAAGGTCGCCGAGGCGGCCCGGGCCCGCATCGCCGCCCGGAAGGCCCGCGAGACGGTGCGGCGCAAGGGGGCGCTCGACGGCGCGTCGCTGCCCGGCAAGCTCGCCGACTGCCAGTCGCGCGACCCGGCCGAGAGCGAGATCTACATCGTCGAGGGAGACAGCGCCGGCGGCTCGGCGAAGCAGGGGCGCGACCGGCGCACGCAGGCCATCCTCCCGCTCCGCGGGAAGATCCTGAACGTCGAGCGGGCCCGCTTCGACAAGATGCTCTCCTCCGCCGAGATCGCCACCATCATCACGGCCCTCGGCACCGGCATCGGCCCCGAGGAGTTCGACGCCGACAAGGCCCGCTACCACCGCATCGTCATCATGACCGACGCGGACGTGGACGGCAGCCACATCCGCACGCTGCTCCTCACCTTCTTCTTCCGGCAGATGCCGGCGCTCGTGGAGAAGGGCTACCTGTACATCGCGCAGCCTCCGCTCTACCGCGTCCAGAAGGGCAAGAAGGAGAGCTACCTGAAGGACGAGGCGGCGCTCGACGAGTACCTGCTCGCCATCGGGACCGAGAAGGCGCGTCTCCAGGCCGGCGACCAGGAGCTCGGGGGCGAGGACCTCCGGCGCCTCGCGGAGGAGGTCCGCCAGTACCGCGCCCAGCTCGCGGTCGCCGACCGCCGCCGCGACGCCCGCATCGTCGACGCCGCCATCCGCCAGGGCGACCTCGATGCCGAGACGCTGCGCGACCACGCCGCGGTGAAGGCCGTCGTCGAGGCCATCCACCAGAAGGCCCAGCGGCTGCACCCCGAGATCGAGCTCCGCGCCGCGCGCATCGACCGGGACGAGGAGCACGGGCGCGACAAGATCGTCTTCCTCACCACGGTGGCGGGCGCGCCCCGCGAGACCCGGCTCGACTTCGACTACCTCTCCTCGGCGGAGTGGACCGACCTCGCCACCCTCCACGGGGCGCTGGCCGAGATCGGCCCGGGCCCCTTCACGCTGCACGCCGGGGACGCGTCCGAGGAGGTGCCGGACGTCTTCGCCGCCGTCGACGCGCTGAAGCGGACGGCGGCCCAGGGGCAGACCATCCAGCGCTACAAGGGGCTCGGCGAGATGAACCCCGAGCAGCTCTGGGAGACCACCATGGACCCGGCGCGCCGCACCATGCTCCAGGTCCGGGTGGACGACGCCGTCGAGGCCAACGACGTGTTCAGCGTGCTCATGGGGGACGCGGTGGAGCCGCGGCGCGAGTTCATCGAGAAGCACGCGCTCGACGTGCAGAACCTCGACATCTGACCGGGGGACCGCCCCCGCGGGGGGCGCGGAGGCGGGCACGATGGGATGGTTCTTCCGGCAGTCGCTCCCCCTCCTCTTCGTCGAGGTCGTGGGGGCCTTCGTCCTCGTCACGCTGGCCGTCGTGATGCTCACCGAGCCGCTGCGGGTCCGGGTGCGCCAGCGCTTCCCGCGCAGCTTCGAGCAGGCCGCCTTCTACGGCACCCAGATCTGGCTCGCCTACACGCTCATCCTCTCCCTGACGGCCGTGGGCGCCTGGAGCGAGTACCAGACCGCGGGCGAGAAGGTGTCGCACGAGGTGGCGACGCTGGAGGTGCTGCAGCGCCGCGCCGCGCTCTACCCGGAGCCGGTGCGCACCCGGATGGACGACATCGTCCGGGAGTACGCGCGGCTCGTCGCCGACGGGGAGTGGCCCGAGCAGCGGGTGGGGAGGCACCCGTCGGCGGCCAAGCACCTGTTCGCGAAGCTGAACCTGCTCCTCGGCGACTTCGAGCCCACGAACCTCCCCGACCAGATGGTCCACGCCGAGACCCTCCGCGAGCTCACCGCCGCCTCCGAGGCGCGCCGCGCCCGCATCCACGCCACGACGGCCTCCCTGCCGGGCGTGGTGTGGCTGGTCATGCTGGTGGGCGCGGTGCTCGCGCTCGTGGGCGCGACCACCTTCGTGCCGGTGGACGACCGGCTGGCCCACGTGGCGCTCGTGGGGCTGATGGCCGCCTTCGTGGGGCTCGTGGTATTCGTGACCGTCGCGCTCGACCACCCGTTCCAGGGAGCCGTCACGCCGTCGGAGGACGGCTTCCGGCTCATCGCCAGCCGCCCCTTCGGCGGCCAGTGAACGAACCGAGGAGATCAGATGCCCCGCGCAGCATTCGCAGCCATCGGAACCTACGTACCCGACCGCGTCGTCACGAACGAGGAGCTGACGCGGTACATGGACACCTCGGACGAGTGGATCCGCCAGCGCACCGGCATCGAGGAACGGCGCTGGGTGGAGCCCGGCAGCGGGATGGGCTCCTCCGAGATGGGCTACCGGGCCGCGCTGCGCGCCCTCGACCAGGCCGGCTGGAAGGCCGGCGAGGTGGAGGCCATCGTCTTCGCCACCCTCTCGTCCGACCACATGTTCCCCGGGGACGGCTGCTTCCTGAACGCCAAGCTCGGCATCCCCGGCGTGCCCGCCCTCGACATCCGCAACCAGTGCTCCGGGTTCCTCTACGGCCTGTCGGTGGCCGACGCCTGGATCCGCGGCGGCGTCTACCGCAAGGTCCTGCTCGTGGGCGCGGAGACCCACTCCACCGGGCTCGACGTCTCCACCCGCGGCCGCGACGTGTCGGTCATCTTCGGCGACGGCGCCGCGGCGGTGCTCCTCGAGGCCACCGACGACCCGGACCGGGGCGTGCTCGCGGTGGAGCTGCACGCCGACGGCCGGTTCGCGAAGGACCTCTGGACCGACGCGCCGGGCTCGGTCTACAGCCCGCGCATCTCCCGGGAGATGGCGGAGAGCGAGGCCGTCTTCCCGCACATGGAGGGGCAGAAGGTCTTCAAGCACGCCATCGTGCGCATGCCCGAGGCGGTGAAGAGCGTGCTGGCCCGCACCGGGCTCCGCACGGAGGACATCAAGGTCCTCGTCCCGCACCAGGCCAACCTCCGCATCGCCGAGATGGTGCAGCGGTCGCTCGGCCTCCGGGACGACCAGGTCTTCAACAACATCCAGAAGTACGGCAACACCACCGCCGCGAGCATCCCGCTCGCCCTCTCCGAGGCCGTCGCGGCCCGGGGGGTGAAGCGGGGCGACCTCGTGGCCATGGCCGCCTTCGGCGCCGGCTTCACCTGGGGCGCGGCGCTGGCGAGGTGGTGATGCCGCACGGGACCGGTGGGGCGTCGTCCAACGGCAGGACTGCGGACTTTGGATCCGCGTATGAAGGTTCGAATCCTTCCGCCCCAGCCAGGACGCCGGCGCGCGCGCCGAACCAGCGCGCCGAGGTGAAGCCGCTCCCGCTCCCCGAGCGGCTCCTGCTCGCCCCGATCGGCCCGGTGCCGCGGGGGCTGCTCGCGGAGATGGCCGGCGCGCTCCGGGAGAGCTTCGGCACCGAGGTCGAGCCGCTCCCTCCGCAGGTCAAGCCCGACTTCGCCTTCAACAAGGACCGGCAGCAGTACCACTCCTCGGCGGTGATGCGGCGGCTCGACGGGCTGCGTCCGCGGGGGAGCGACGCGCCGGTCCTCGGCGTGGTGGACGTGGACCTCTTCGTCCCCGACCAGCCCTTCGTCTTCGGGGAGGCCGACCGGGACGCGCGGACCGCGCTCGTGTCGGTGTTCCGGCTCAAGGGATCCGATCCGCGCGCGGTGGGGCCGGAGCGGCTCGCCCACCGGGCGCGGGTGGAGGCGCTCCACGCCGTGGGGCACCTGCTCGGCCTCTCCCACTGCGGCGACCTCCGCTGCGCGATGTTCCTCTCCCACACGCCGGCCGACTCCGACCGCAAGGCCCCCGGGCTGGGCGCGGCCTGCCGCGCCGCCATCGGCCGGCCGTGAGGAGGAGCGCCGGCGCGACGGGGGGCGGATGAGGCCGCTCTGCCAGCGCGAGCGCTCCAGCTGCGGCGCCTGCTGCGGGCTGTACAACCGGGACGATCACGGCCTCGATGCCGTGCGGGAGCGGCTCGACGCCCGCACCGCGGCGCTCGAGGGCGTCCCG
>DAOMFN010000138.1:0-5700 GCA_035429785.1 Anaeromyxobacteraceae bacterium | reverse complement strand
TGTTCTGGCTGATCTGGGCGGTGAGGATGAAGTTCTCGTAGGAGGAGAAGCCGGCCCCGATCTGGAAGGTCCCGGTGGCCTTCTCCTTCACCTCCACCACCGCCACGATGCGGTCCTCGGCCGACCCCTTCTTCGTCGTGATCTCGACGGTCTCGAAGAAGCCGAGCGCGGTGATGCGCTGCTTGGAGATCTTGATGGCGCCGGCGCTGAAGAGCTCGCCCTCGAAGATGCGGAGCTCGCGCCGGATGACCCGGTCGCGGGTCTTCTGGTTGCCGGTGATCTCGATGCGCTCGAAGAAGACCTTCTGGCCGGGCTGGACGTCGAAGGTGAGCCCCATGGTGCGCGCCCGGGGATCGAGCGCCGTCACCGGGTTCACGTTGACGTAGGCGTAGCCCATGTCCTTGTAGAAGTCGGCCACGGCGAAGATGTCGTGCCCGACCTCGCTGCGGACGAAGAGCTTGCCCTCCCTCGACTGGAGCAGCCGGGGCAGGAAGGGCTCCATGCCGAGCAGCTCGCCGGAGAATCCGAGCTTGCCGATGGTGTACTGCTCGCCTTCCTCCACCGGGATGCTGATGAAGAGCGCGGTGCGGTCCGGGCTGAGCGCGATGGTGGGCTTGCCCACCTTCACGTTCACGTAGCCCTTCTCCAGGTAGACCGCCTGGATCGCCTGGAGGTCGCGCTGGAACGCGTCCTCCTTGTAGGTGCCGGCCGAGGAGAGGAAGGCCAGGTAGCCGCCCTCCTGCGTCTGCATGAAGGGGAGGATCTCCTCCTTCGGGACGTTGTCGTTGCCGACGAAGTGGATGCGCCGGACCTGGACCTTGGCCCGCTCGTTCACCAGGAAGACGACCACCACCTGGTTGTCGGGCCGGTCCTCGATCTTGTAGGACACCTCGGCCAGGTAGAAGCCCTTCTCGGTGTACTTCTCCTGCATCTTCTTCACGGACTTCCGGACCGACGCCAGGTCGAGGATGGCGTAGCGCTTCAGGTCCACCGCCTCCTTGAGGTCGTCGGTGGAGATCTCGTCGGCTCCCTCGATGCGCCAGTCCTGGACGGAGGGCTTCTCCACGACCCTCACCACCAGGATGGGACGCTCCGGGGGGCCCTTCTCGTCGATGGCCACGTCGGCGAAGTAGCCGAGCTTCATGACCGACCGGACGTCCTGCTGGAGGGCGGCGTCGGTGACCGGGGAGCCCACCTTGGTGGACATGGCCGCCTTGATGGCGTCCACCTCGACCCGCCGGTTGCCCTCCACCTCGATGCCGGCGGCCACCGGTCCCGTCGGCTCGGACGGCGCCTCCGGCGTGGCCTGCTCCACGGGCGCCGGCGCGGACGGGGACGGCGGAGCCACGCTTCCCGGCAGGGCTCCCCCTGCGGACGCGGACTGGGCCCGGACCGCTCCCGGGGCGGCGAGCAGGCACACGAGCACGACGATGGGGAGGGGGCTCCTCACGAAGTGGCGGAATCTAGTGCATGCCCGGGAAAACCTCAAAGGCAATTGGCCGTCCTTCCGGGAACCTAGGCCAGCCGCCCGGCCACCAGCCGGACGCGGCGCCCGAGCGCCTCGGCCAGCCCCTCGTTGTGCGTCACGACCACCCCGGTGACCCCCAGGTCGCGGTTGACGTCCCGGAGCAGGGCGTGGATGCCCGACGCGGTCTGCGGATCGAGGTTGCCGGTCGGCTCGTCGGCGAGGAGGAGCCGCGGCTGGAGCACGAGCGCCCGGGCGAGCGCCACCCGCTGCTGCTCCCCGCCGGAGAGCTCGCCGGGGCGGTGGTCGAGGCGGGCCCCCAGCCCCACCCGCTCGAGCGCCTCGCCGGCGCGTCGGCGGGCCTCGGCCCGGGGGATGCGCCGGAGCAACCCGGGCATCATGGCGTTCTCGAGGGCCGTGAACTCGGGGAGGAGGTGGTGGCTCTGGAAGACGAAGCCCACCGACTCGTTGCGGAAGCGGGCCCGCTCCCCCTCGCCGAGCGAGGCGAGGTCCCGACCGTCGAAGGCGATGGAGCCGGCGGTGGGGACGTCGAGCGCGCCCACGAGGTGGAGGAAGGTGCTCTTCCCGGCTCCCGACGGCCCGGTGAGGGCGACCATCTCGCCGGCCTCGATGGTGAGCGTCACCCCCTGGAGGACCTCGAGCCGCCGGCCCCCGGTGCGGTAGGCCTTCGAGAGGCCGCGGACGTCGAGGAGCGGCGCCATCACTCGCTCCGCAGCCCGTCGACCGGCTCGAGGCGCGCCGCCCGCGTGGCCGGGTAGATCGTGGCGAGGTAGGAGAGCGCCAGCGCCGCCAGCGCCACGAGCGCGAAGTCGCCCCCGTCCACCAGCACCGGCAGGTGGCTGATGTAGTAGACCTCCGGGTCGAGCGGGATCCCCACCTTCGAGACGAGGGTGGTCGTGCCCAGGCCGAGCAGGAGCCCGAAGCCCGTGCCCACGGCGCCGATGGCGAGCCCCTCCAGCACGAAGATCTTCATGATGCTCGTGGTGGTGGCCCCCATGGAGCGGAGCACGGCGATCTCCCGGGTCTTCTCCAGGACGAGCATGACGAGCGTCGCCACGACGATGAAGCTCGCGACGAGCATGATGAAGCCCAGGATCACCGCCATGGCGATGCGCTCCATCATCAGGGCCGAGAAGAGGTTCCGGTTCATCTCGCCCCAGTCCTTCGTGCGGAACGGGTAGCCCTCGAGCGCGGCGAGGACCTTGCGCATCACCGGCCGCGCCGCGTTCACGTCCCGCACCTTGAGCTCGAGCCCGGTCACGGAGTCGCCCGTACCGAAGAAGCGCTGGGCCTCCTGGAGCTGCAGGTAGGCGAACTTGGCGTCGTACTCGTAGAAGCCGCTGTAGACGAGCCCGGCCACGCGGAAGGGGCGGCTCTTCGGCTGGGGGCCGGCCGGCCCCATGTCGCCGAACGGGGAGACCACGTTCACGACGTCGCCCACGCCGACCCGGAGCCCGCGGGCGAGCTCGCGTCCGAGCACGATGCCGGGGAGCTTCTCGCGGGCGCTCCCGTCGGCGGCGGCCTCGTCGGCCTTCGCGCCCTCCGGCGCGCCGTTGCCGAGCGCCTCCTGGAGTCCCGGGCGCGGGCGGGCCGGGGGGATCTCCTCGGGGCGGTCGAGCCACTCGAGCTTCCCCTCCTCGACGTTGCGCGGGATGTCGGTGACCGTGCCGAGGGTGGAGGTGTCGACCCCCTTCACGACCGAGCCGGTGAGGTTCTGTCCCGCCGAGAGCATGACCTCGGCGTAGAGGAACGGGGTGGAGGCCGCCACGCCGGGCACCGTCAGCACCCGGTCCTGCACGCCCCGCCATCCGGTGAAGTCGTTCTGCCCGTACTTCAGGACCACGCCGTGGGCGTGCGCGCCCAGGATCTTGGACTTCAGATCCTGCTCGAAGCCGCTCATCACCGAGAGCACCACCGTGAGCGCCCACACGCCGGTGGCCACTCCCCCGATGGAGATGAGGGTCATGAGCATGGTGGCGGGGATGCGCGGGCGCTCGTGGGGCTCGCCCGCGAGCGCCGCGCGACGCGCCGCCCGGTCCTGCCAGGCGCTCCAGGCGATGCCGGCGAGCACCCCGGGGACGACGCCGGTGACCACGAGCAGGAAGAGCGCGCCGAGCGTGCGGGCGTGGAGCCGGAGGTGGCTGCGGGCCACGAAGGACTCCCAGCCGATGGACGGGTCGAAGCGCCCCGAGCCGGTGAGGAGGAACCCCGCGGTCGAGCCGAGGAAGGCGAGCGCCCCGGCGCCCAGGCCGGCGAGGCCGATCCCGAGCAGCAGGACCACCCGCCCCTGCGCCGCCCAGGCGTGGAGCACGAGCGGCACGCCCCGCAGCGCCGGGAGGAGGAAGGCCACCGGGCCGAGGCCGACGAGGAGCACGACGAGCGTCGCGAGGGCGATCTCGTAGAAGGCGATGCGCCGTCCGGCCACCGCGGCGGCGAAGCCCAGGGCGAGGCCACCCGCGGCCGCGGCGGCCATCGCCGTCCCGGACGCGACGCCGGCCGGCAACCCCATGCGGTCGGACAGGAAGACGTGGCCGAGCGCCGCCACGAGGGGCGCCCCGGCCACCGCCAGGAGGGCGAGCGCGAACGATCGCCAGGAGAAGACCGGCGCCAGGGTGCTACTCCCGCGGCTTGAGCAGGGGGAAGAGGATCACGTCGCGGATGGAGGACGAGTCGGTGAGGAGCATGGCCACGCGGTCGATGCCGATGCCCTCGCCGGCGGTGGGCGGCATGCCGTGCTCGAGGGCGCGCACGAAGTCCTCGTCGTAGGGCATGGCCTCCTCGTCCCCGGCGGCCCGGGCCTTCACCTGCGCCTCGAAGCGGGCGCGCTGGTCCACCGGGTCGTTCAGCTCGCTGAAGGCGTTCGCCACCTCCATGCCGGCCACGAACATCTCGAAGCGATCGACGAGCCGCGGATCGGCGTCGCGGCGCCGGGAGAGCGGGCTCGTCTCGATGGGCCAGTCGACGACGAAGGCCGGGCGGTCCTTCGGGAGCTGGTGCTCGCAGAAGACCTCGAAGGCCAGCGCGATGGCCTGCCCGGGGGCGGTGTGGGAGGCCTTCTCGAGCTTCCAGGCATCCTCGCTGTCCCCCTCGCGGGTGGCGGCCCGCGCCAGCGCCTCGGCCAGGCCGCGCCCGGCGAGCGCGTCCTCGGGCGAGAGCCCGAGGGCCCGGGAGCCCATCTCGAGCAGGGAGAACCGCGGGAACGGGGGCGTGAAGTCGATCTCCTGCCCCTGGAAGGTCACCTTCGCACCGCCCGTCACCTTCACGGCCAGCTCGTGGAAGAGCTCCTCGGTGAGGCGGATGAGGTCCTCGTGGGTGGCGTAGGCCTGGTAGAACTCGATGCTCGTGAACTCGGGGTTGTGCCGCCGGTCGATGCCCTCGTTGCGCCAGATGCGGCCGATCTCGTAGACGCGCTCCAGCCCACCCACCACGAGCCGCTTGAGATGGAGCTCGGTGGCGATGCGGAGCTTGAGGTCCAGCCCGAGGGCGTTGTGGTGGGTCTCGAACGGGCGCGCCGCTGCGCCGCCCGCCTCCTCCGGCTTGTGGAGCGTGGGGGTCTCCACCTCCAGGTAGCCCCGGTCGTCGAGGAAGCGCCGGATGGTGGAGACGATGCGGGCCCTCTTCTCGAAGGTCTCGCGCACCCCCGGGGTGGCGACGAGGTCGAGGTAGCGCTGCCGGTAGCGCTGCTCGACGTCGGAGAGGCCGTGCCACTTCTCGGGCAGGGGCCGGATGGACTTCGTGAGGATGGTGAAGGCCTGCGCCTCGACGGTGAGCTCGCCGGTCTTGGTGCGCGTGGCCGGGCCCCGGGCGGCGACGACGTCGCCCACGTCGAGGAGCTGGAAGACCTTGAAGCCGAGCTCCCCCACCCGGTCCTTCTTCACCCAGACCTGGATGTCGCCGGAGCGGTCGCGCACCTTGAGGAAGGCGGCCTTGCCGAAGCTGCGGACCGCGATGACGCGGCCGGCCACCGACCAGTCGCCGGGGTCCTCCGCGATCCGCTCGGCCGGCGCGTCGCCGTAGCGGTGGTGCAGGTCGCGGGCGAGGTGCGCCGGGGCGTGGCCGTTGCCGTAGGGGTTCACGCCAAGCGCCCGCAGCTCGTCGGCCTTCTTCAGGCGCTGCGCGACGATCTCGCGTTCGGTGGATCCCAGCTCTTCGGACATGGCGCAACCTAGACGGAGGCGGGCCCCGGGGTCAACGAGCGATGACCGGCGGCGCGA